>DATIOX010000022.1:0-6284 GCA_035472675.1 Candidatus Dormiibacterota bacterium | reverse complement strand
AACTGGCGTCATCGCTCTTTCGAAAGAACGCCAGCCCGCGAAGGTACGCATCGTACGCTTCCGGGTTGCTAGTCGGTTTGGCGGTTAGCTCTCGCTTCTCCGAACCGCTTAGCTTCGCGTTGAGCTGATCGGCAATTGCGCTGGCCACTTCTCCTTCGACCGCGAAGACATCATCCAGCTTGCGATTGTAGCTTTCCGCCCAGAGATGTTCGTCGGTGGCGGCGCGAATCAACTGCACGTCGATATGTACCGCATTGGCTATCTTCTGCACACTACCTTCGAGGAGATTCGCTACCCCAAGTTGCTTGCCTACTTCGCGCAAGTTATCTGGCGTGCTCTTGTATTTCTGTGTCGAGGTGCGCGAGATGACTTTGAGATCGGCGATCTTCGACAAGCGCGTCAGGATTTCATCCTGGATGCCATCGGCGAAATAAGCGTTCTCCTTGTCGCTGCTCAAGTTTTCAAACGGCAACACTGCAATCGATTTGTTCGAAATGTCGTCAGCCGACGCTGAGATTCTATTTCCAGCGGTATAACGACCGATGAAAAACAAAGACACAGAAATTACCGCGCCGAGGACAACGATGTAAATCCAAGCGTGTTTCTGGTATCCGGTCGTCGCTATCGGCATCGCGTCGGCGGTTTCGGTGCGTTTAATTCCCCGCGGCGTCAGTTCGAACATCCAGGCCAGAACAAGCGCAATCGGCAGCCCTATTATTATGAGCAGGACGATCAAGCGGATCACCCAGTTCGGAATATCGAAGACTGGAAAAACTTGCGCGATTCCCTGAGAAAGCGCCCAGCCGGCGACGATGTAGGCGACCGCCACTTTGTAAACGTTGCGCCGCTTCAGCTCCGAAAAGAACGAAGGCTTCTCGCTCATAGCTTTCTGGAAGTTGCAGGCAACTGAACGTTAAGCTTCTGGCACAATGCGGTGAAACGCGGGTCGTCACGATAAGGGAGAAAGAAAGGTGTGACGGCCAGCTGAACCATGCCGGAATCGTGCGTCGCGTAGGCGGTTTCAAGCCACTTAAACATCTCTTCGGGCTCTTTCCGAATTGCGTAGAGCACCGCAACCTGAAACGCGCCACCATTCGAATCTTTGGCGATGAAATCCTTGAGCGCGGCGTCGGCCGCCGATCGGGCGCCCTGCGCTTGTCGCACCACACCGATGGCGTAATCGCGCCAGAAGCCTTCCGTCTCCAGTTGTGCGTTGGCCATCGCCTCCGTTGGACGGTCTTGCAAAATATCGAGAATGGCGAGGAAAGTATGAAAACGAGAAGCGCTTGGCTGAAGCTCAAGTCCTTTGCGAAACGCCTCCTCGGCATCTTTATAACGGCCAATTCCGAGCGTAATTCGGCCGAGATTGTACCACAAAGTGGTCAGAAGAGGGTCTAACGAAAGCGCCTCCCGACAAGCTTCCTCCGCTTCGGTCAGTCGACCCTGAGCCAAAAGGGAAAGGGTAAGCGCATTTTTAGCGGCAGCATTGTTAGGGGACGATTGCAGGACTTGGCGAAATTCCTTTTCGGCGACGGGGAAGTGGAACCCAGGAGTCAACGCGAGCAAGCCAACCGTCATTCGCACTTCCACCAGGTCCGGTGCGAGCCTAACGGCCTCGTCCGCGGCGCGTCGGGCCTCGTCGTAGGCTTTGGAAATATCGTCCGTGGCGAAGCTGACCGCGTACTGACGCCAGGCCTGGCTCAGTTTGGCATAAGCGAACGCGTAATTCCGATCCAGACGAACCGCCTCTTGCAGGAATGAGATCGACTTTCGGACGCTATCAGCCGTCTGCTGTTGAAAATAAAAGTCTGACTGAAGGACTGCATTGTGAGCCGCAGGATTTTCGCTCGAACCAACCGCCGCAGGTCGCGCGGATTGGCCTAATAATTTCACTTTCATTTGATCCGCTACGGCAATGGCGATCTCGTTTTGCACCGCAAAAATGTCCTTCAACTCGCGATCGTAGGTTTCCGACCAGAGCGACCGCCCGTCATGCGTATTGATTAGCTCGGCCACGATCCGAACGCGGTCACCCTGTTTGCGCACGCTGCCTTCGATGAGATTGGCAACACCGAGTTTTTCTCCGATCGTTTTGCTGTCGTCCGATTTACCTTTGAAGAGAAACGACGAACTGCGTCCGATCACCTTCAGGTCGGAAATCTTGGCGAGCACTGCGATCAGTTCCTCCGAGAGGCCGTCGGAAAAATATTCGTTCGCGGGATCACCACTGGTGTTGACCAGCGGCAAAACCGCAATACCCCTGGCGGCCGTGCTGAATGCCGCCTCAACGGGGGGACTCGCGTTGGGACCTGATTTGAAGCGCAAAAGCTGGAAGGCGAACAATCCAACTGCAAGCAATGCTGCAACAATCGTTAGGCCAACAATCCTCCTTCCGCTAGGCCGGGCGACGGATTGGCCAGGCTCAACATCTGATTCGCGTTTGATTCCTTCCGGCGTGAGTTCAAAAGCCCAAGACAAAATCAACGCGACGGGAAAACCCAAAATGAGGAGTAAAACAACGAGTCGGACGGCCCAATTCGGGATTTCGAAAAACGGAAAAACTTGCGTGGCGATTTGGATCAGCAGCCAGGACACCACCGCGTAGGCGACCGCAACTTTGTAAACATTGCGCCGCTTCAGTTCGGAGAAAAAATTGCGCAAATTCATTTCAGTTTCTAAAAAACTCATTTTGGCGCGAGTGAGGCCACGATTTTGTCAAAACTGGGATTGCCGTGCAGCGGTTTCCACAGTGGGTGAAATTTGAGACGCGCGTAGTTAATGTAACTCGGTATCGACACCAGTTTTTGAAGCACTTCGATCGCGCGATCGTGTTCACCGGTCCATGTATAAACCTGGGCGAGGCCTTCCAGCACCAATGCGCCGTCGTAGATGTCTTTCGAGAGCGGCATCAGATCTAGGGCGTGCTGTGCTTCTTGCAGGGCGAGTTCTTTCTGGCCCAGGCCCGCATCCACCTGAGCCAGCACTGCGATTGTCCGTGCATGTTCGGGTTTAACGACCAATCGCTGGGCGAGAATCGCGCGTGCCGACCGAAAGGCTGCGAGTGTTCCGGCTGAATCGCCGTTATCTCGAGCGATCAGCGCCTCAAACCAAGCCTTCGGGTAGTAAAAGCTGTAATCAATGTCTTGAAAATCCGACCGCGGTGAGTCGGCAAGAACGCGTTCCGCTTCAGCGCGGTTTCCATCGATCAAGGCGAACATCACGCGCGCTGGAGTCTGCCCGCCGGCCACATCCATCGTGGGGGATTTTGCGAGGACATCGCGCAACGGTTTCGAATTTCCTGTTCCATTGAAAAGTGCAGACGCTTGTCTGAACTGGACGATTGGCGTCTGCTCGCCGGCGGCAAGAACGTGTCCGTAGGTCTGCACCGCTTCGAGATATCTCCGTTGCAGGTTGTATGTATCGGCCAACAGATTGTAAGCATTCGGATTTCGCGGATCGAGAGCGACCGCAGTAGAGAAATCGCGCTCCGCCTGAGACCAATTGTTGCGACGTCGATTGACGTAGCCGTCGAGAATAAAAAACGGCGTACTGTTCGGCAGACCCGGGCGCGCGACGGCGAGTTCGGCCAGCGCGCCGTCGTAATCACGATGACAACGAAAAAGAAAATCGGCTTTTGTAAAATGGGCTTCAGCTGAATCCGGTCGGAGTCTCAACGCAGTGTTGATTGCTGTCTCGGCGAGAAGAATCCGGTCGCGCGTTGGATCGAGATCGAAGAAGTAGAGGAGATCGTTTGCGCGGGCCGCATAACAATACGCGGACACAAAGTGTTCGTCGCGTTTGATCGCCTCTTGCAGCAATTGCAATGCTTTCAGCAACGCGGCTCGCACGTCCTCGGCAATGAGATAGCTGTCGACGATTTGTTTCGCTTGAAGATAAAGCTCAAAGGCGACCAAATCCTGAGTTGGGCGTTCTTCGATCTCGGCTTTTTGCTGGGGCGAAAGTTTTGCCTTGAGCTGCGAGACAATTGATTGCGCAAGCTCGCTTTGAATTGCGAACAGATCCGCCGCGGTCCGATCGTAGGTCTCTGCCCAAAGGTGTGTATCGGTGCGAGCATCGATCAATTGCGCATTAATGCGGAGCCGGTCCCGCGACCGCTGGACAGAACCTTCAACAATATACGCGACTCCTAGTTGTTTACCGATCTCGCGCAGGTTGCGTTGCACACCGCTCTTGTATTGGCGCGCGCTGGTATGACTGATGACTTTTAGCTCGGAGACCTTGGCCAGGTTGGTAAGGATTTGGTCCTGCACACCGTCGGCGAAGTAACTATTCGTTCTGTCGTCGCTTAAGTTCTCAAACGGCAGCACCGCAATCGATTTTGCGAAACTATTTTCCGACGCGTTTGCCTTTACGGCGGTATAACGGCCAACAAAAAATAATCCGATCGAAACAAAACCGCCGATAACCGCGACATAAATCCAAGCCTGAGACTTCACGCGCGGCCGCGCAAGATCCACATCTTCGGTTCGTTTTAGCCCTTCGGGCGTAAGCTCAAACACCCACGCCAGAACAAGCGCAATCGGAAAACCAAGGACGATCAGCAAGACAATCAGTTGGATGATCCGGTTTGGAACTCCGAACACAGGAAAAACTTGCGCGATACCCTGGGCGAATGCCCAACCGGCGACTGCGTACGCGACAGCGACTTTGTAAACGTTGCGCCGCTTCAGTTCAGCGAAAAAATTACGCGCATCCATTTCACTGCGATGGCTCGCCGACAAACCGGGCGAAGCGCGGATCTTTGCGAAGCGGGTCCCAGAAGGGCAGCAGCTTGAGTGCGCCGTAGCTCGCAACGAGATATCCGCCCGGTGATTGGGCGTTAGCCGCCAAGTACTGCAAAGCCGTGTCCTTCTCGCCCGCCCAGGCAGTAATCATGGCGAAATAGACAAGCATCTCACTGCCATCAGTTGGATCTTTTTCGACGGGAAGAAGTTCGATCGCGCGCCGCCCTTCGCGCAACGCCTCTTCTTTTCTCCCAAGGGCGGCGTCAATCAGGCCGAGCACGCAAAGCGCCGGTCCGTAATCCGGACGCGCTTGCACAAGCTTCTCCTGTTCGAGCCGAGCCTTGGTAAAGGCGGCGTGTGCTTTCGCCTCGTCTTTCATCATCCGCGCCAGCAACCCTTCGCCAAAGCTGCGGCTTAAATTAACAGGGCCGTCGCCCCAACACGGATTGTCGCCCAGCGCCACCAGGGCCCGCTCCGCTGCCGCGGGATCGCGCTCCGCTAGCGCGCAAGTAAACCAGTTGTCGGCGGCATCAGAAATTGCGCCTGAACCCCCGGCCAGAATCGAATCGATCGTCTCATGCAACGGCCGCGTCTCCGCTTTCCAGTAAAAGTCAACCAGAGCACGGGCAGTTCTAGTGGCGACATCGCTTGGAACAATAGTCAAGGCGCGATCCAACACGGCAGCCTCCTCTGGATAGCGCCGCAGAGTCTGGTAGCTGAGGGCAAGCTGTTGGAGCGTATTAACGTTGCGTGGATCAAGCGCCACTGAGCGCTCCAGATTACGCACTCCTTCTTCCTGTTGCCCGCGCCGGCGCAAAATGTAGCCGGTCAATTCAAAGATGCGCGCATTATTGGGTAAAGTGCGCCGCGCCACTTCCAGCTCGGCCAGGGCGCCGTTGTAGTCGCGCAGGCAGTAATACAGATAGATCGCCCGCGCGAGATGTGTTTCGCCAGCATCAGGCCGCAGCCGACTTACCGCTTGAAGAGCCGCTTCCGCCAAGGCCAGCCGCGCAGCAGTATGGTCGCCTTGCACCGCATACGTGTAACCGTGAGCATAGACGAGCTGGTAGTAGGCTTCGAAAAAGGCAGGGTCTCGTGCCACGGCTTGATTAAGAAGCTCAATCGCCTGCTGCAGGGCTTGCTCTCGGTTAAGATTGAAACCGAGTGACAGAAGCAGAGTCTTGGCTCTGGTGTAGAGATCGAACGCGGCCAGGTCCGCGGTGGGCGGCTTTTCGATTGCCGCTTTCTCGTTAGGCGAAAGCCTGGCCTGCAACTGCTCGGCGATGGCTTTGGCGATCTCGCTTTGGATGGCAAAGACATCGGCCAAATCCCGATCGTAGGTCTGGGCCCACAGATGCGCGTCGGTGCGGGCATCAATTAGCTGCGCGTTTACCCGAATCTTGTTCGCTGCGCGCTGGACACTGCCTTCCAGTAAATGCGCCACGCCCAGTTGTTGCCCAATCTCGCGCAGATTGCGTGGGACCCCACTCTTGTATTGCATCACGGAACCGCGGCTGATTACCTTCAAATCCGCAATCT
>DATIOX010000021.1:0-8169 GCA_035472675.1 Candidatus Dormiibacterota bacterium | reverse complement strand
GGCGACACCGCAATGACGGACACCTTCGCGAAACTAGGACACCCGATCGATCTCGCGATCATGTCAATCGGCGCGTACAATCCCTGGATTCAATCACACTGCACGCCCGAGCAGGCAGTGGAAATGGCAACCGCTGCCGGTGCGCAATTTATCATACCGGTGCATCACCAAACATTCCGGCTCAGTTTCGAGCCGTTGCGGGAACCTATAGAACGCTTCCAAGCCGTGCTGAGTAACACTCCTGAACGCATCGCGCTCCGGGAAATTGGCGAGACTTTCGTGCTGCCGCTGTAGCCGCGGCTCTGTGAGACGCATGGCGCGCGCGTCGCATACACCTCACGCAAAGCTTTACGTGGCGAGGAGGCGCTCCATCGGTCCGCGTAGCGAAGTGGCTACAGTAGAGCGCTTGTATCCGGCGCCGGTGGATGCAATGTTTGCACCGCTCGTGCCGACGTAGCTCAGCTGGTAGAGCAGCGGTTTCGTAATCCGATGAAAGTCCCGGCTAACGAGTTTGTTGTTATGGTGCATGTGCGACCACTAGCGACACAAAGCGGCCATCTCAGACGCTGATACCGTCAACATCGCGTCGACGGTCGCTTTCACTAGTGCGCAGAGATCGAGAGACGCACCCTTGCCAATTGATTCCGTGTTTTTGTCGATCCGAATGTTTAGGTTTCAGCGCAGAGTCGATCGTTATCAGTGCTCGCCTGTAACTGGATTGAATGCGAAACATTCCGCGTCGGTGCAGGCAACTCCCACATCTCGCATGAGCAATAACGCAAGTCGACGGATGCCACGAGCGCTCGTCTGAACGAAGCTTGCAAGCAGCGCGTCAAAATTCGGCAATTGGGGTAATGACATCGCGTGTTTGGGAGCGCTCGCTTATGATAGGGAACGACCGCCCGGTGGTGAAGATAAAAGGTCGTCCCAGGGGCTTGGGCCGCTGATACTGGTCAGTTTCTGCCACGTGAAATGCCCGTGCGTTCGAATATGTGTTGCCAGTCCGAGCGCTTAAGCGCAATGCGCGGCGAGGGTTTACTGAAAGACATTTTGCACTTCGGACTGTTTCGAAGAGTCACTCGCGAACCCTTGAACTGAGACCGTTCAATCGTGGGCAGCACCGCCGCGCAATAAGACGCTCTGACCGCCTTGCCACCATGACAAAGGCGCTGGCAGATCGACTAACCGAAGCGTTTGCCGAGTACGTGCACAAACAAACGCGGATTGCATGCGGATTCGGGGCGGGACGAACAGTTATCCCAGGCCGATGTAATCGGCGAAAAATATCGCGGCATCCGGACGGCTGCCGGTTATCCTGCGTATCCCGATCACGCAGAGAAGCGAACATTGTTCGATTTGCTGGATGCCGAGAACAACGCCCGCGTCACACTAACGGAACCATTTGAGATGCATCCCGGCGCGAGCGTGAGCGGACTCTATTTCTCGCATCCCGAGGCAAAATATTTCGGAGTGGGCCAGATTGGACGCGATCAAGTCGTGGATTACGCGACCCGGCGCGGTGAATCGCTGCCCGCAGTGGAAAAGCGGCTCGCCCCTAACTTGGATTTCAACGTCTGATGCAATCAAACGTCACGGATGCACAACATGCCGAATCGTGATAATAATTTCGGTCGATTCGGCGGCATAGCTTAGCTTGGTAGAGCGCGTGGTTTGGAACAAGCAGCGGAGAAATATCCCCATTTTTTCCCACGTGCTCTCACCTGTTTTTCATAGGTAAAAGGTAGGAGGGACTTTATCTAAAGCGTTCTCAAATGAGCCCAAAAAAATATCGTCGGCGTATAAAGAGCGACCGTCAGTAAATCGTGTCTGTATCGCGCGTCTAATCGCGTTACGATCGTTTCTCACAATAAGTCAATGAAATAATTGGCAAACGGCGAACATTAAAAATTTAATCACAGCGTTTGTGGTACTGCTTGACAATGCCCAATCCGAAATTGAATAATCTCCGACATGAAGAAATACAACTATTACATTTGTGGCCTGCTTGTTGCACTTGCTTGCTTCACATTCTTAGGATGCCAAACGACTAGTACAGGGCCTTCCGGTTCGACAGCTCATTTGACCGTCCAGAGAGGCTCGAAATTTGGAACCAAGTCCGTCCTCGCTGTTATGGTAGATGGTGCGCGAGTGGCTTCACTCACAGAGGGTCAAGCCTACAATGGCGCCTTGTCTCCAGGGAAGCATGTCATATCTGTGAGCGTAAGTGGCCCGAGTCGTTTTGCTTCGCCGAAAAAGACTGTTATGGCAGAAGCGGGGCAGACCTACACCTTCACTGCGACGCGGGAAGGGAAGCAATTACAGCTGCAATAATCCGACATCCCACGCGATAGCTGTCGAACGCCGGGATAACCGTAGCGGTCGCAAACCGTTGCTGGCGCCGTCGAGCGAGCTCGACGCCGCGACCAAGCACCAATTTTGTAAGACCAGACTGTACCGCGTTGCGTCGCGGCCCTAGCGGGTGGGGCGGCCTTCGGAACCCGTGGCCCAGACAAACAATCTTTATTTGTTCATGCAGTCCCGGCTTTCTCGCACGCACGCGAGAGGGCCGTACGAAAGTCCCCGACTATGTGCGTGCGTGAGGATTTAGCGAAAGCCGCGCCTTCGCGCGCGCCAGTGAGGTCTTTCCAGTGGGCGATCGCGGTTGGTACTGAGTGATTCGTAGTGTGAAGCTACCGTCTTTGCCGAAAAAAGTCATTGGAGCAAGGACACGACTGGGTTGAGTTCCGGCCCGAATGCAACTTTAAGTTCAAGCTCGCTCAAGTTCCTTCACGAGTATCTTAGCATTCCGATGAAGGAGAAACGGAAGTGATTTCGGCCGCCAACGCCGAACCTGCCGTTTCTTCCCGAATGATCACCGTTTGGTTGGCGTCGATCCTGCCCGAGATTACGTTTTCGCCTGACGCACCTTTTTTGTGCGGGCAGGCTCAGCGTGAGTAAACTGCGCCTAAGATCAACAACTCACCGACGCGGATCGCATTCGTTCCGGCGGCGCTCTTAGTCGGACTTTACCAGGCGAAACCGCGCAGATTCCTTCCGTTTGCTCCACGGGAGATTGGGGTCGAGAAATCCTAACGCGTGTGGCGGGGTTATTACCCGAACACCCTCCCGCGTTTGCGCTTCGGCAATCTCCTCATGCAACTGTTTCATCTTGGTCCAATGCAGCTTGGGCCGGAAATGGTGTTCGGCATGGTAGCCATTGTTAAAAAAAAGCCAGTTGTACAGCTTATGGTAGGAGCTTACACCCCAGGCGATCGGCTTGTCTGGATTGCCCCCGTAATGGAGAAAATAACCATTCAAGTACGTGCAACAGTGCCCCAAATAATAGAATGGCAAGAAGAAGAGAAAAAATTTCCAGTTTAGAACAAAGCCGATGGCAATAGTCGCTCCTAGAATTGCGATTTCGGCGATTCCCCACCGTGCCTCGATCCGGCTTTTCCTCTTGATTTCTGCATAAATCACCTTCGGATCTTCTCGGAGATAACTCAGGAAGATGTAACTCCAGGGGTTCTCCGGTTCGCCATCGTGTCCGAATCGATAGATAGAAATCCAGTCGTGGCATTGGCCGTTCTCGTCCGGTCTGTCACTGTTCCCCATGTGGTGACGATGATGGACGTGCTTGTAAAATGTTTGAGAGATCCCGAGAGTCACTGACTCCATGACGCTGAACAACCGGTTCAGAATTCTGGAAGTAAAGTACGAATTATGAATGTGGTTGTGTGAAATCCCATTGATGTTCCAGGAAACACTCACCGAGTAAATGAGCCCCATACAGATCAACAGCCACCAAGGGGCATGCGGAAACACGAAGAAAAACGTGACGACATATGCGCAATGAAGCACCCCAAACACGACCGGGATTACATCCCATTTAGAATATGTTAATACCTTCATTGCACACTCCTTGTTGCATCTTTCGATAGTTGAACGCCTTCATAAAATGGCTGGACATATCAAGAACGACGTCTCCTTCGTTTACTTGGCAGAGGAACGACCCGAATCGTTTGCCCGTCATTGATCCACTCCGGGCGCGATTGTTCGGTAAATCGTGGCGTGCTCGAATCTGAGCCTGAGTCCCCGTTTGTCCGCGAGATGAGACCGCTGCGGTCACGTCGCCAAAATAAAGCAGTGTGTCTGAAAGTAAAGCAGCCTTAAATCCGTCTGGAGTTTGCCAATTTGATAAGTGACGGCTTGGCTAGGGCCCGTGGGAAAGGCGATTGCTTCTTGACGTATTGTGTTTGAGTCCATCGGAACTTTTTCCTCCAAATGTTTCGCAGCTTGCTCGAGCGTGATTCACCGAGCGCGGGTTTACATGTACTTCCACACGCAATGCGCGCAGACGCATAAAATTGTAAATGATCTCGCGTGTGTGCGGATTGTCGTCGAACAATCCGGCCTGCAACATCATCTCCTCGGCGTAAAAGCCGATCCCTTCGTTCGCAACCAAATCGTAGCAATGCCGCCGAATCGGATTCATGTTTCCACGAAAGACAAAGCCACGTCCCAGGGCACGTGCAGATCAAACTAACCGACGCTCTTGATCCAAGACCAGAAGCAGCTGTAGCGAGGATCGCGCACCTGCCCCGCCCCACTTAACTGCCAGAATTAGCCAGTTCGGGCGATGCAAAGGCCGACGGTGGTATCAGTTCACACGGTGCCGCAGAATGTCGTGGCTAGGGTTGCCAAATCCAAATCAGCAGATTTTATAACAACCGCATCGCGGTAAAAAAGTGGCAACTATCCCTTACAACGAGGCTGCTTGCGTAAGTTGGAACTGCATCCGGGTTCCAGGGGTAACCACCGTTTCGCCAGCGGTGAATCCATGCCGCCTCTGGGCCGCCGTCGTCGCGGTGGCTTCCGGTTGAAAGCTGTTGGTCCTTATTGCGACATTGCGCCCGTTCATCGAAACCGACGTAAGTTGCAGACTAAGCGGCTGAGATCTGTTTCGACTTGTGCTTGAGCGAGACGACTGAATTCTTCCCGACACATTTGTTCCAGCTCTCAACAGAGTCGTTCTATTAACGACGACGTCCCGGTCGAGTCGCGCGGTAAAGGTTCTACCTGCTGGAGTTCTTGAGGAGATGGAACCGACCGTCCGTACATTGAGCGTTGTTCCAGCGGGGATCGTAGCGGCATCCGAAGATGAAGCCGCAAAGGAAGCGACGATTATAGCGATAACTGCAATGAATTTGTTCTGTATCATATTAGTTTGAAGAGTTGAAGGATTGCATCTCAAAAACGACGCATATCAAGACGTGGCCCCGCGCGTCAACACAAAAATTCGCCTATTCCGCTTGGACTGTTCGCTCAGCGTCGCTTTCCGGCGATTTCCCGTAGCGAAAGCGGAGGTGATTCGCGCCTAAGTTGACTTCGCCCTTGCTGCGTGTGGCCACGATATAGCGCGAGCAGTATTGGTCGTTGCAAATAGATCAGCCGGCGCGATGCACGCGTTTTCTTCGTTAGGGCCCTTCCGCAACGTGTCCCAATGTCGAAACATCGCGTTCATAATATCAAATCGGCAGACTATCACGCGACACCACTACTTTCTCCGCCGTATCCCCATAAAACGGGCCACAAGTCTGTCGAGTGTTCTCATCGGGATCAGTTGCGGAATGATCCAATTCGTTAGGTGACGCGGAACAACTGCATAACGCACCTTGGGTCGCGAACTCGTCAACGCACGGCAGACAGCTTCCGCAATTACCTCTGCGGGAAAACCGGTTGCGCCCTCTTGCTCGGCGTACCGCTCAAACTTCGCTAAAGCCTCCGCAAATGGTGTGTCGCGGAAGCGTGCGGTCACACCCGCGTCGGACTTCTGCCAGATAGGTGTCACCACCGCGCCGGGGCCGATGATAATTACATCAATCCCAAACAGCATCAGTTCGCGCCGCAGGCTCTCAGAGAAACCTTCCAGCCCGAACTTCGATGCCGAGTAGGCGCCCGTGAAGGGTCCGGCAATCTTGCCACCGGCGGAGCTGATGTTCACAATCCTCCCAGGAATCCCTTTCCTTGCCGGATCTGCGCCGAGGAGCGGCAGAAACGCCTTCGTCACAATAAAAGGACCGACGAGGTTGACCTCGAGTTGGTGCTGAAACTGGTCGGTCGGAAGATGGGCCAGGGGACCGGCAACCTCGATTCCGGCATTGTTTACTAAACCGTCCAGCATGTCTCTCCCCAAATGGTCGCTAACCCTTGCTGCCTGGGCTTGGACCGTCTCTTCGTCTGTTACGTCAAAAAGCAGTGGAACAAATCTTTCACCAAAGTCTCGCTGCAAACGATCTGCGTCCGTTTGATTCCGCACGCTGCCATACACTCGGAATTCGCGGCTGAGCAGTAATTTGACACAGGCATATCCGATCCCGGTAGAAACACCCGTAATGACGACTTGTTTCATATCGTGGCCGGTGGCTAGACAGATTATCGAATGGTTGGGAGCATCGCGATTAATCCAAATTTTCGACGTGGGCTGCAATGAAACAAGCGCTTTTCGCATCTTGCACGATGCCGAGGCGCAGCCGTAGGAGGCATTCGGATAATAATTGCCTCGTCGCGCGTTGGGATTTCTCGCAGGGCGAAATCATCTCAGGAGTATGCATCGGGATTCAGAACCGCAGGCGCACAAAAAAATCATTTTTTCTTGACAATTGTATTCCGTATTTTTTATAGATTAATAGCTGCTGCTATGAACCGAAAAATCCATTTATTTTTTTCTTGACAATTGTATTCCGTATTTTTTTATAGATAATAATTGCTGTTATGAACCGAAAAGAAGCCATTATGGGGATAGCCACCATCGCCGCCGCCGTCGCAGTTCCATCCGTTGCGAGCGCGCAGAAACCCGAAGCCGAAGCCGAAGCTGAGAACCCCGAGTTGGAACCGATTCGCGCTCTGCTCAAAGCGTACGATACAGCCTTTACTAATCACGATCTCAATGGGGTGATGGCTACGCTGTCCGAGAAAGCCGCAATCATGGGCAGCGGTCCCGGGGAAATCTGGTCAGGTGCAGACGAAATCAAAGCGGCCCATCAACACTTATTTGAGGGATTCGACGCTCGACAACAAAGTTTTGATTACGAGTTCAACATTGGCCAAGTCACATCGGACACGGCTTGGATGCTGACGTCCGGAAACGTCGCTGGAACGAAGGATGGAAAAGAGTTCACGTTTCCTGTCAACATATCGCTAACCGCCACGAAACAAGGAGGCAAGTGGCTTATCGCCGCCATGCATTTTTCGACCGTGACGGACGAACCGGAGGAGTAAGGGCCCTCGTCTTCTATTGCTTATGAATAATCAACCATCTTCTGAAATAACAGGATCTGACAAGGAACAGCAGTCGCTAGACAGGCGCCTGTTTCTACGGAGCATCGGCAAATGGTCTGGTGCTGCAATTGCAGCGGTGGCATTTGGCGGTACCTGGCTTGCAAATGCGCCAGAGGCCAACGCCGGGGTTTGGATCAACCGATGGGGTCCTCGTCGTCGCGGCGGGTGGATCAACCGATGGGGTCCTAGTCGTCGCGGCAGGTGGGTCAATGGATGGGGTCCTCGTCGAGGTGGATGGGTCAATTGGTGGTAAGTGGGACAGTGGATAAATTTGCGTGTCCGAGGAAGCCTACCCTTTTCTGAGGATACTGCCGTCAGCTTTGGCGGAAACACAAGGTGATCGGGCCTTCGTTGCTATCGTCCGGAGTCGACAGGAACTCTGTCGATGGCTGAGCAATCCGCTCCCCGGCCTGAGGTGGCTCCAGGTCGAAGGGATGTTGGGAGACCCAGAGGCTTGGACGGAGGTCGCGCACAACGATTCTCACATTCCTTTGGATGTCGTTCTTTCCGACCCGGCTTCGGAGTTTTCCGATCTTTACCGACTGGTGGATGCGTGTGCGGTCCGTGCCATCAGGGTGACCATGCCGGCTGCTCCGGGTTTGACGAAAGCGATCAGGCTGGCTGCGGCTCTGCGACTCCCGGTTCGAGTATTGCCGAGCCAACCTATGCCTGAGGTGCTAAAAGAGCTGCATGATGCTCTGGAGTTCTATCTTCATGAACCGACGGTTGAAGCACCCGTGGAGTTCTTTCACTCTGTGCTGGCAACCATGTGCGATGGGGACGCTGACTCGCTGTGGATGATACTCGAGGAGGACCCGGACGCGTTTC
>DATIOX010000020.1:0-6224 GCA_035472675.1 Candidatus Dormiibacterota bacterium | reverse complement strand
TTCTTACCAATTGTTTTTCCAAGGCAGCTATTCCATCCCCGTCTCGTGAGGCACCAGCTAACTGCCAGTACCATCACTTTCCGGTTCGGCGTGAATGCCTGGAGCCTTGGGACCACGCTCGTGTTCTTTTCCCTGCGTGGTCGAAGTGGATTTTGATTTTCGCCTGTGCTGAATCTCCTCGTCCGGACCTTCTTCGACGCTGCGCTGTCGCGGAAGACTTTCGGGATGATTGCGACAAAGAAATTCAATCAGCCCCTCGCGCACCTCGCAACGAAGATCGAAAACTTTGCCAGGATCGCTGGCACTGACGAGCGCGCGCACTTCGATTGTTGTTTGCTTGGTGTCCGTCACCTGCAATCCGCACACCTTCCTGTCCCACTTCGGATTGTTTTCGACGAGGCGCTTCAATTCCTTGCGCAATTCGCCAATAGGCGCCTGATAATCGACGTAAAGAACAACGGCGCCGAGCAGGTCCGTAGAAACGCGGCTCCAGTTCTGAAACGGTTTTTCGACAAAGTAGGTGATGGGGAGAATCATCCGGCGCAAGTCCCACGTTCTTACCGTTACATACGTGAGAGTGATTTCTTCTATCTGGCCAAACTCGCCTTCGACAACTACGATGTCATCGATGAGTAGCGGTTGTGTTAACGCGATCTGAATTCCGGCGAGCAAATTACCGAGAGTCCGTTGCGCTGCGAAGCCGATCACGATACCTGCAATTCCAGCCGAAGCCAAAATACTCGTGCCGAACTGCCGCACCGGATCGAAAAGCATCAGCACTGAACCGGTCGCGATGACTACGACGGCAGTGGTGATAATTTTGCGAATCACCGATACCTGAGTGTAGATCCGGCGCGCGGAAAGATTGTCCGGCAGGTCCAATCGCTGTCGACTCAACAGCGCAGCCTGCATCGCATTGATGCCGTGAACGATCAGAAACGAAAGCGTGACGATGAACAGAATGCCCACACCTTTCTGTGTCACCCATGTCCAGTTTTCGGGAAGCTTGAGCAGCGGTAGCAATAGAATGATTCCAAGCAGCGGCACCGAGAGCCGTAATGTGTGTCCAACGATTGGAACCACTATTTTGCCTGGTAAGCTGCGCGTTCGCTCCGCCCACAGACGCATGCGTTTTTCGATTGCGCGAATGGCGCGAAAGACCAGCCACAGCAGCGCGATAATCCATCCGGCGTAGAGAATCGCTGTGAGCGCGCTGGCCCAAAAGATACGAGTGGGCCGGGAAACAATGCCCGCAGCAATCGGGAGCAGCGCGAACGCGCCGCCGCACGTCCAGAGGAAAAGCGCGACGGGCTTGCGAATCGCGGCTGCGCTCAGTGCCAACCACGACTGATATCGCGTCGATGCGATCTCGCCAGCGCGCCTTCTGACAATCGACACAAACCAAAAGTTAAGAAGTGACAACAATGCGAGCGCAACAGCACAACTAAGCAGACGCATCCAGGTAACTCGATCGAAAACCGCTCGTTGAAGAAAAGTGTTGCCTGAATCTTTGGCCACTTGATCGAGCCAGCGACCGTAAGCCGCACCGGTCTGATAAATCTTCGAGCGCTCAGCAGCCGCTCTTTGCGCGGACAATTCGGCAACCGATTGCGTGATCGTTGCAGCCGGAGATCCAGATGCCGTCGGCGGCGATGGCGAAACGACCGGTTCTGCCGCAGCGGCGCCGGAGCAGACAAACATCACAAATGCGCAGTAGATTCTAATTAGGGTCATCATTAAGACAGATTGAAATCGCTTCTCTCAACGATCCTGTCCTGAAAAGGTAGATAGCTGCTCTGATTAGTCCGTTCTTAAACGTCGGCATGGCTCTTGGCTTTGTGCGGATTTCTCCCCGTCAATAAAAAGGCGGATAACGATTCAGCATTCTCGCGCACTAACCACGCGCCTGCTGGCTGAAGTTACAAATTGTTTTACCCGACCAATCGATCCGTAATCCAAAACGCCAGTAGCAAACAAAGATCGAAAATCCGCCGGCGATTCCAGCAAGAACAGCTTGGCGCCACGAGCCGCGTCGCAGTGTCCGCGCAAGCAACGCGAAGGCGGGCGCAATCCCGAACTCGGCGAGAATGATGTACCACGGCGTAAACGAAATCATGCGGCAACCCTTGTATTGCCACCAATGAATTCTCCGCGCCATTTCCTCGTAGAACGGAATATTGATTGCGCCGAGCAGCGCAATCATGAGTAAACCCACCTTGCCGAACCGTTCCCACAATTGCAGTCCGATATATCCGAATTGGACAGCCACAACCTCCCAAGCCAGCGGCATCCAGAGCGGCGATCGCCAGATCATTGGGCCACCGCCAATCGAGTAATCCAGTGTCCGCGTGTAACCGACCAGCCACGCATCAGCCGAAAGCTCTGTGAAGCCGACGAGGAGTCCGAAAAGGAGAAAGCGGCCGAGCAATGCGTCCTGCCTAACGAGTGCAAAGCCAACGAGAAGACAGTTATCGACAATGTTGAGCGCCGCGCCTGCGCGCCAGTCCGACCAAGGTGCGAACGTCAGCAGAGAAACAGCAAGGATATTGATCACAATCGTTGCGAGCACAACCCTAAGGCGTCGGCGTTCGAGCGAAATTTCATGCGCATTCGTAATGATCGTGGTTGTGATATCGCTACGGCAGCAACAAGGATCGTATTCTGCAAGATCATTCTCACCCTTGACGCGTGCTGCCATGCACCAACTTGATAAGAGTGGTTTCTAGCAACGCGGTTACCAAGTCATCTGGTTCGAGTCTGAAGATCTTCCGCAGACTAAAATTCCTGGTCTGGTTTCAGGAGCGGGTCCGTCCAACCGATCTTCAGGGCACGCTGATTTGGGCCGGCGTCATTGGCTTCTGCGGAGGCATTTGCTCGATCGCATTTCGTATCGCAACGAGCGTTGTTCATAAAATCCTTACTGGCAGCTCGGAGCCGGGCCTGGTCGAAAGTTTTTCTCAAATGCCTCTGTTACTCCGCCTGATTGTTCCAGCAGTCGGCGGACTACTGGCCGGCGCAATCATTCAGTTCGGCACACGATTGCACGGACAGGTCACAACGACCGACTACATGGAAGCTGTTGTGCTTGGTGATGGGAAGATCGCCGCGCGACGCACGCTACTGAAGTGTCTCTCCGCACTTTTCACTATCGCTTCCGGTGGGTCGATCGGGCGCGAGGGGCCACTGGTTCAGCTTTCGGCGCTCGCGGCTTCTCTCGCCGGGCGAATGAGAAAATGGTCTACTCCGCGCCTGCGATTGCTCGTGGGCTGTGGCGCGGCAGCAGGGATCGCCTCCGCCTACAATGCCCCGATAGCCGGGGCGGTGTTTGTCGCCGAGATCGTGCTTGGCTCCGTGGCGATGGAAATCTTCGGACCCCTCGTTTTCTCGTCGGTCATCGCCACGTTAACCGTACGTGCGTTCCTCGGCGCAGATCCACTTTACGCCATTCCGGCGTTTCGACTTAACCACAACTGGGAAATTCTGCCGTACTTGTTGCTCGGTCTCAGTGCGGGTCTGCTCGCGCCTTGGTTTATCCGGCTGTTGCGTTTCAGCGAACAATGGGTGGCACACATCGCCGCACCGGTTTACGCAAAAATGTGTGTCGGCGGTTTAATCGTAGGCGCGCTCGCCGTATTCTACCCACAGGTCTGCGGTAACGGTTACAGCACGGTAAGTGGGATCTTGCGCGGCGAATGGGTGTGGCAAACGCTCGCCGTCATCCTCATTTTTAAAATCCTCGCTACTACTGCCACGTTTGGTTCCGGCGCAGTTGGCGGTGTTTTCACGCCAACGCTTTTCATTGGCGCCAGCCTTGGATTTCTATTCGGCAGTGGCACACAGCACGCGCTTGGCCACCTCGAGGTCAATCCCAGCGCGTTCGCACTTGTCGGCATGGGCGCATTTCTCGCAGCCGCCACTCATGCGCCCATCATGGCTATCATTATGATCTTCGAGATCACACTCGATTATCAGATCATTCTCCCGTTGATGTTGGCGTGCGTGGTTGCCTATTACACATCCGCCAGCATCGAGAAACAGTCGATTTATGCTGAAGCGTTGAAACGAAAAGGCGCGGGCGATTATCGCAAGCAGCTCGCGGAACTTCATGTTCATGACATCATGAAACCGAGCCCGTTGACCATTTCGCCCAGAGCGGGCTTTTCAGAGATCGCCGAGAAATTCGTCGCAACCCGGTTCAATTACCTGTACGTGGCCGATCGGGATCGGTTTATCGGTGCAGTATCGCTACACGACGTCAAAAATTACCTGAATACGCCGGAGCTCGCGAAAGTCGTTATTGCCGGAGACCTCCTGCACGATTCCATCCCTGTAGTCCGACCTGACGCGTCACTCATCGAAGCGCTCGAGCGTTTCAGGCACCACGATGGCGAGCGATTGCCAGTGGTTAATGATTCGGCAACAAAACGCTTAATCGGCACGATCGCGAAGACCGATGTAATTCTCGCACTCGCCGGAAGCACTACTCGATCTGCCACTACGGTCGGCTCGCCGCCGTCTTAGTAGACTCCCATCCGGGCAGTCTTCACGTCGTCGAGCATCTTGACCTGGATGACTTTTCCCTGTTAAGCCGATGAGGTGAAACGCCTCCTTTGGATTGATATCTCAAAGGGCCTGGCGATTCTGTTCGTCGCTTACTTTCATTTTTTCGCGACCTATTTCCAGCACGGCGTTCTCCCACCAGCCGACTGGAGCAACATCGCAGCAGGCGCTTTGACGATTCTAAGATTGGCTTGGTTCAAGATTTCAGGACTCGGTTTCCATGCTGTTGGTGTTTTCATAATCCTGAGCGGTTGGACCTTGATGCAATCGACCATGCGACGCGCCGAGTCGGGTCCCGCGGCCGCGGGATGGGGCGCGTGGTATTACGCACGGTTTCTCCGGCTCTATCCGATGTACTGGGTCGCGCATTTGGTTTATCTTCTCTCGCCGTTCGTTGCCCGGTTGGAACCAGTGGACGGCCGCATCATCTTGAGTCTGCTCGGTCTGCGTTTCATCGATATTCAGATGAATTTCATGTACCTCAACGCAGCGTGGTGGTACTTCTCCATGCTGATCCAGTTTTACCTGATTTTCCCGCTGCTTTTCCTGGCGGCACGCCGCTTTGGTCCATGGTGGTTTTTGTTAATTGCGTGTGCCATCGGATTTTTCGCCCGTTACGTGTTGCTTGTAGTCTGGCCGCAAGATGGCTTGTGGGTGCTAGGCGGTTTTGCGATCTGTCGCCTGCCTGAGTTCGCGCTCGGAATGTCACTCGCCATGTGGCACACGCGATCAATCGCACGCGTGGAATGGTTTTTACTTCGTGGCGCGGGGCTCGCTCTTGGACTAATCCTCTACCCTGCTGCGCTGCAGCTCTACGACGGTCTCTACCAGTACATCTTCGTCGATTTTGCCACCGGCACATGTTGCATGCTGGAAATCGTCGGCGTCGCCGGAATGATTTCGGTATTTAAAGAGCCTGCCAAACTGTTCGGCCTCGTTGGACTCTATTCGTATGGGTTGTACCTCATTCACCAACCCTATGTCATCTGGCTCGGGCTCCGCATTCGTGAGGTGCCGATCTGGGCATTCCTTCTGATCTGCGTGCCAACTCTGGCTGCGCTCAGCGCCTGGGGAATGTTTTTGGAAAAGGCCACTAACACGCTGGTTAACAAACTCACGTCGCTGAGAAAACCGGCGCACGTATAATAGAACCAGATGCTTCCCCGGTCGTTAAGACCGAACGCATTGCGGAGAACGATACGGATTCGTCATGGCTCGAGTTGCAGGTCTAGAGAAAAAACAGGCACCGTGGCATCTGCGCTGGTTCTACGGAGTAATGCGCAAAATGTTTGGAAAGGATTTTACCCCGGCGAAGATCCAGATGCGTTTGCCTAGTCTTGTGTGGGGCGGCATCGCCATGGAAGCCGCTCTCGGCCGCAAACGCCTTGTCTCGTTGCGCTACATTCAATTGGGAAAAATTCGCGTGCAGCGCGTATTGGTTGCCCCTTCTGAGTAGACATCAATTCTGCCGTGGGCAGAAAGGCAGGCCTGAGCGATGAGAAACTGAGCGCTGTTCCCGGCAACAATTTGACGCCCCTCAACGATACGGAACGATTGGTCATTGAACTGGCTGACGCCCTGACGCAGACACCGTCGAATGTTTCCGACGACTTGTATGCCCGTTTACGCAATCAATTTTCCGAGGAACAGCTGATGCAACTCGC
>DATIOX010000019.1:0-27850 GCA_035472675.1 Candidatus Dormiibacterota bacterium | reverse complement strand
GCCGTCGCGATAGCGGTTGAGTCCAATGATTGGGCGAGTCCCATTGTAGATTTGCTGCTCATACCGATGCGCAGCGTTCTGAATCTGGCTGCGCTGATAACGGTCTTCCACCGCTGCGAGCACGCCGCCCAGTCGCTCGATCTCACGGAACTCATCGAGAATCGCCGCTTCCACGGAGCGCTCTACCGCTTTCATCCCGGGCGAACCGCTCAACATGTTCATGGTGTGTTTGAAAATGCCGGACTCCTCCAGCAGGATTGCCTGTCCGTGCGCGGCAAGCCGAATCCATTCTTCGCTCGGCGTCGTGAACGGTTCGTCCGCGCTGTTTGAGTGACACGAATTGGTGGCGTTCATGTAAGCGAGAACCAATTCGGCCGCGGTGCGGGTGAGATTGTTTTTGAATTCCGCTGCAATTAGGGAGCGTCCGCTGGTCTGGGTGTGCAATTTGAACAGCTGCGCCCGTGGGCCGGCGCCAAACACATCGCGCATTCCGATTGCCCAGATGCGCCGTGACACGCGAGCCAGTGCGATGTATTCGGCGTCGAGGCCGCAATCGAGGAAGAATGAGAGACGCGGTCCGAATTGATCCACCGGGATTGCTCGTACAGCAAACATTTCCGCGTAAGCGAATCCATTTGAGAGCGTATAAGCGGCTTGCTGCACCGGCGTCGAACCAGCTTCGCCGATGTGGTAACCGCTGATGGAAATTGGATACCAGCGCGGCATTTCCCGCGTGGTGAACTCAACCATGTCGGTGAGAAAGCGTAGGGAGGCTTCGATCGGGAAAATCGTTTCGTTCTGTGCCTGGACTTCTTTGAAGATGTCCGCCTGAATTGTGCCGCGCAACTTCGGAACAACCTTTGGGCCGAATCTGCGTTTCGCCGCAGCGATGTACATCGCCATGATGATTGGCGCTGGACCGCTGATAGTCATCGATGCAGAAAAATTCGGCGACCCGAGATCAAAACCATCATAGAGGCGCACCATGTCTTCGACCGTATCGATGGCCACGCCGCCCTCCCCGATTTTTCCGAAGACCCCATCCGCATCGCTATCGATGCCATAGAGTGTCGGCCCATCGAACGCGGTACTGAGCCGGTGCGTGCGTTGATGCCGGGTCAGATAATGAAAACGCTGGTTGGTATCCTCGGCGAGCATCAAGCCAGAGAACAATCGCGTCGGTTCTTCGGCTTGAGGCAATGGCGGCCGCGTTGACCGCTGCGGAGGTTCGCCGTTTTTTTCGAAGCTTTCGACCTCGCGAACCGGCTCCAAATATATCTCGCGGTAGGCTCCATTGAGAAATGGAAATTCACCTGGTAATCCTTCACCAAAGAGATAACGCGCGATTTCGCCCGGCTCGTCGATCTCGGGCAACGCCAGACGCGGTAGCGGCACGCCGGTTGGCGTACGCGTGACTGGAATTTTTGCCTTGGTGTCGTTCCAGCGCCCCAGCAATTCACGCCCGAATTGTTCATCCGTGCGCGCACGCTTCACCTGGTCGAGAACGAACTTGTTGTACTTCTCAATCGACTCAACGATTTGTCCGAGCTTGCTCATAGATTCGCGCCTTACGTTCCTGTCTTTCCGAGCGGAGTTGAGGAATCTCTAATTATTCCCCGCCTTGGAAATATCAAGAGATGTCTCGTTCGCTCGACATGACAGATTTCGATTAGCCGTCGCTGGAAATTAGCTTGAATAATTCATCCACGCCAGGGTCGCGATGCCGTTTTGCCACTGTATCGATCAGTCGCTGATCACGCCGGTTTTGCTCCAGGCGCTGTTCGATTTCCGTGTGCGCCGTGCGCGCGCGCTGAAGATCGCTTTTGTTCACCACAACAATGCCAGCAAGATCGAGCATCACGATTTTTTGCAGCTGCAGCCGGCTGCCGTAATCAGGGTTCATTACCAGCACAGTCTGATCGACAACGCCGTTTTTTTGGAACGGCATCGCCTCCTGGCCAGTACCCACCGTCTCAATGATCACGTAGTCGAACCCGGAGCGCGCGAGCAGCGCCAGACAGTCCTGCGTCGCAGGGGAAAGTCCGCCAGCCTGGCCGCGTGTCGCCATGCTGCGCATGAACACGCGATCGTTCTGCGAATTGATCATGGTGGCCCGGTCGCCCAACAACGCTCCTTCGCCGATCACGCTGGGATCGTGCGACAAAATTGCGATTCTTCCCTGCGGATTTTGATTCAGAAAACGGAGCACAAGCTCGTCGATCAATGTCGTTTTTCCCGCACCGCCAGGGCCGGTGAAGCCGACGACTCTTGTATTTCGGATTGCGGATTGCGGATTGCGGATTTTTGATTGGGAGGTGAGCGTTGGGCGTTTTCTTCCCGCTGCATACGCGTCCTCAATCTCGGTTAGCTTATGAGCGAGTTCCTGGTCGGGCGATTTCGGGTGCGACCTCTTCCTGCGCGGCTTTCCGTAGTGCTTGCGGACATAATCGGTCATTTCTGCGAGTGAGGTTCCGGCAAAGAAAATGTTGTCCACGCCTTTGCGCTTCATCGCTGCAGCGTCCTGATGCGTAATCGTTCCGCCACCACCGCCGAAAACTTTGATGTCGTTCGCTCCACGCTTCCGCAAAAGAGCAATGACTTCCGCGAAGAATTCGATGTGCCCGCCGTTGTAACTTGAGATGCCGATGGCGCGTACGTCCTCTTGAATGGCGGCGCGCACGATATCGCCTACTGAACGATGGTAGCCAAGATAGACGACCTCGATTCCGTGCCGGATGAATTCCAGGTTGATCGTGTTGATCGCACTGTCATGCCCGTCGCAAATCGGGACCGCTGTCAAAATCCGAATGGGTGAAGCCATTTGCACAGATTTAGTGATTCATTGATTTAGCCATTGCAATCGCTAAATCACTGACTCATTAAATCACTAGATGCCTGATCCACTCGATTTCGGCGGCAAAGTCGCGCTCGTCACCGGTAGCTCGCGTGGTATTGGCGCGCAGATGATCAAGGCATTTGGCCGATGCGGCGCGCAATGCGTGGTGAATTATGTGGCCGACGCGCAGGGACAAAACAAGACCGACGCCATCAATGTAGCCAGTGAACTCAATAAGCCGCTGGTGATTGAATGCGATGTGACAAAGCCGAAGCAGGTCGAGGCGATGATGAAGCAAATACAAGATCGGCATGGTGGACTGGACATTCTCATCAACAATTCCGGAATCATCAGTGATCGCACGATTAAGAAAATGTCGGTCGAGAATTTTGAAAGCGTGGTGCGCGTAAATCTCACCGGCACATTCACCGTCACGCAAAAGGCTGCTGCGATTCTGCGAAACGGCGGGCGGATCATTAATATGTCGTCCGTCAGCGGCCAACTCGGGCTGTTTGGCCAGGCAAATTACGCGTCGAGCAAAGCCGCAATCATCGCGCTCACCAAAGTGTCGGCCCGCGAGTTTGCGCGCCAAAACATTACGGTAAACGCCATCGCGCCTGGCTTCATCGACGTCGGCATGAGCAAAGGAATGCCTGACGAAGTCACCCAGAATTTCATAAAGCAAATTCCGCTCGGTCGTCTTGGTGATGTAAGCGAAATTGTAAACGCAGCCCTTTTTCTAGCCTCCCCGATGGCTTCATACATCACCGGACACGTCTTGAACGTAAACGGCGGCTTCTACATGGGCTGATCCGCGTCGCCAAGGCTACGGCCGACGGGAACTAGTCCAGCTTTTGTACGAGGAGCCAGACCAACGCCGAAAGCATCGCGGCGAAGGTGGATAATACGAATGTCGCCCGTTTCGTCTGGCGTATTTTGAAGGCAGGCTTGGGGATGTCGTCGTGAATATGACTCGCCTCGAACAGTTTCATCAGCGCAAACGCGACGATAAAACCGACAGCGGCCCATTTCAGGCATCCCAGAATGGTGTCAAGCATCCCGTCCCGAGTGTAGCGCAGGCCACCGCCGCGCTCAACTCGCGAAAGCTTTCGGAGTCAAGCGCACGCGCCTCGGCAACTTGCGAATTTTTGGCTCGGTCAAGCCACCGGTATCGCTAGCGCTGCTGGGGTGCGAAGTTGGAGTCGTTTGCTGTTTTCTGCGTAGAAAATGTATTGCCCATTGGAAATGCGTTGACTCTAATCTCGCGGTTTGTTTACCCTCGCCTTCATGACTAAAAGATTCTCTACTCTCTTCTTCGCAATCGGTTTTGCTAGCATTTGCGCTGTGCAGGCTCAGTCGCCATCCCCGGGCGAGTCGCCCGCAGGAGCCCCTCCGCCGGCAAAACATCGCACGCACAAGAAAACTGAAACGGCGGCAGCACCAGCAGAGACCGCTGCTTCGCCTGCCGCGTCGCCTGCAACTTCACCCAAAGCGAAGCGCGGTCGCGAAAAGACTGAGGCTGGCACAGCGGCTAGTCCGGCTGCTTCGCCTGCAGCCACCCCCAAAGCAAGAGGCGGCCGCAAAAAAGCGGAGACGGCGATGAGCCCGTCACCGTCGCCTGGCAAATTCGCGCTTGGCGACTTGTTCAAGCCGAAAAGCTCCGCGGCGGCCAGTCCGGCGGCCGCTACCAGCGCTCCGGCAAAAAACGCGAGCGCCGAAGCAGCGAACAACCCGCCTGCTCCCGGCGGCGGTCACGGTCTGGTGTGGGTGAATACAGAAACTCACGTTTACCACAGAGAAGGGTCGCGTTTTTACGGCACGACAAAGAAGGGCAAGTACATGACCGAAGCCGAGGCGATGAAAGAAGGAAGTAGGGCTGCGGCGAAGGGTCAATAGATCGAAATCAGCGAATCTGCTTCAATTCACAGTTGGTCGGGAGTGTAGCTGCGCCAACTACGCCCGGCCACTTTCGACGGTCATTCCTCAATCAGACTGTGCAGCGCATCAGCTAATGTCTCGAACGTAGCGATTGGGATTTCTGGACCATAATGGAATTGCGACAGGATATTGAGTCCAATGTCCTTGTGCGGATCGGGCATTACTCGCGTCACGGAGGCCACTCCTTTTTCAGTAAGCGTGTCCATGATTTTGGCAACGTGATGTGCTGCTGCCGAATCCATTGATTCCAACCACCGGAAATCAGCAAGAACGCGGAAGCCGGGAGCAACATCGCGCAAAAGCTCGCGCACCTGTTGCGCGGCGAGCTTCGCCTGCTCCGCAGTGACTTGTCGCAGAGCGCTGATCACCAGGAGACGCTTCGATCGATCGATCTCGACTGAATACATTCTTCGTGATCACACAACGCAGTCGCGGTCGCAAGTCTGACCTCTGGCTTCATCCGTTTGCGCAAGACATGACGGCCGTAATGGTCCCGCTAGCAACCGCTCCACCGATCTTGTTGGGTTGTCGCCAACACGTTTTGATTCTTTATTTCTCCCGTGACGGCGACAGATATCACTGTTTGGATCATATCCGCGCTTCTGGCGATCGGCATCGGTTTGAGCAAGTATTCGAAATGGAGAACGCGCAACAAACTCGTGCGCGACCTGGCAGCCATGGATCAGGAGCGCCGGGAAAAAGTTCTCAGCCGCATGAATCCAGAGCTCGCGATGGAGGCGCGGCAAGAATTGATGCGACGATTTCATATAAGCTAACGCGTCGTCCATCCCATTTTCGAATTCGTACTTTAATTTCTCCCGAATTCTCCGATGTCCTCCGTGCCTTTCGAAATGATCGTTCCGGTGTTGCCAGGCGATATCGACGAGCAAAATCACGTAAACAACACCGTTTACCTGCGATGGGTTCAGGATGTTGCTACCGCTCATTGGCGAGCGGTCGCCAGCCCGGACGCCCAGGAGAACATCGCCTGGGTTGTCCTGCGACATGAGATCGACTATAAAGCGCCTGGCATCCTCGGCGACGAAGTCGTACTTGGAACGTGGGTGGGCAAAGCTACCCGGCTTACGTTCGAACGATTCACAGAAATCCGGCGCAATCGCGACGGTCGGCTCTTGTCAAAGGCTCGGACTCTGTGGTGCCCGATAAATGCGCAAACCAGTCGACCGATGCGCGTATCGGGGGAACTGCGCGCGCAGTTCTCAATCTGAATTGGGTTTCAAGGAGTTGATCATTGAGCGTTGAGCGTTGAGCGTTGGGCGTTGGAAGTTCCATCTCCTGATTCACGCCCGGTCATCGCTTGTTATTGCGCGACGTTTCTCAAGCCAGAGATGTTGCATATTTATCGGCAAATCACAGGCTTGGAGCGATGTATTCCTGTGGTGATTGCGCAGAAGCGCGAACAAGCTGGAGCCTACCCTTTTGACCAAATTTACATAGTTCCCAAGCCGGCAACGCACTTTCTGCGACGCTTTTGGTTCAGGCAATTGCGTGATGCACCATGGCGGATTTCGGACGGCGAGCTGCGCGCATTGCAGAGCATTTTAAGGCAGACCGACGCTCGCCTGTTGCACATTTACTTTGGCCAAATCGCTGTTCATCTCCTGCCGCTGATTCGCGCGTGGAAAAAACCCTCCGTCGTTTCGTTTCACGGCGCCGATGTGACCGTGGACATGAACAGGCCAGCTTATCGCGAAGCCACGCGACAAATGCTCGACGCAGTACAGCTGGTTCTGGTTCGCTCCGATTCGCTGCAGCGCGCAGTCATTCGTCTGGGCTGCGACGAAAAAAAAATCGAGATCCAGCGAACCGGGATTCCCCTGGATGAATTTCCTTTTCGTGAACGAAACTTTGTGGCCGCGGCGACCGAATGGCGATTCGTGCAGGCTGGTCGCTTGATCGAAAAAAAAGGTTTGCCAGTTACGGTGCGCGCTTTTGCGGTTTTCTTGGGGCGACATCCGAATGCGAATCTAACGATTGCAGGAGAAGGGCCCTTGCTCAGCCAACTCCAGAATTTGGCGCGTGACCTAAATATCGACGGTCGCGTTTCATTCACAGGTTTCATTTCGCAGGAACGACTCCGCGAAATCTTTTATGCGTCGCATATTTTTTTACATCCGAGCCAAACGGGCCATGACGGAAATCAGGAAGGCATTCCAAATTCGATGTTGGAAGCAATGGCTAGCGGCCTGCCTGTGTTCGCCACCAGGCATGGAGGCATTCCCGAAGCAATCGAGAACGGCGTTTCTGGCGTACTCGTGCCCGAGCGTGATCATGAAAAATTGGCGGCTGCGCTGCTTGATGCAGCGAAAGACGCCGGGCTCCTTTCGCGGATCGCGCGCAATGGCGCCGAGATCGTTCGAAAGAGTTTCGATCTGCACGCGCAGGCGCAGCGCTTGGAAGAGATCTATTTGCGGAT
The DNA here is from genome assembly GCA_035472675.1 of Candidatus Dormiibacterota bacterium. Classification (GTDB taxonomy): domain Bacteria; phylum Verrucomicrobiota; class Verrucomicrobiia; order Chthoniobacterales; family UBA10450; genus Udaeobacter. Next base: position 20,639 of record DATIOX010000019.1, on the reverse strand, counting down.
AATACAAATGTAGCGTGTGCGCCCGGTTGCGATTTTCTTTGGTGCTCCTGGCACATTTTTGTATTGATGCGGCTGGACTTATCGGGCCTTGCGAAATAGAGATGCTAATATGAACTCGTTCCAAGCCTTATTAATTGCACTGATATTCTTAGTCGTCAGCCCCTTCACTGCGAGGGCCCAAACGCCGGAAGAAAAATCGTCCGCTCCCTTGAAAGCCGTCGCAGTGCTGCACCCTACTGCGGGCAACAAAGTGACCGGCACCGTCACGTTTACTGAAGTGGCCGATGGGGTACAGGTCCGGGCGGAAATCACCGGCCTGACTCCTGGCAATCATGGTTTTCATGTCCATGAGTTCGGCGATTGCAGCGCAGCCGATGCTACTTCCGCCGGCGCTCACTTTAATCCGACCAGGCAACCGCATGCGGGGCCTGATGCGCCCGAACGGCACGTAGGGGACATGGGAAATGTGGAAGCAGACGCGTCGGGCAAGGCGACGCTGGAATATGTGGACCATCAAATCTCGCTCACGAATGACCAACGCTCGGTGATTGGACGCTCCGTGGTAGTCCACGCGAAAGCGGACGATCTCAAATCCCAGCCAGCCGGCGACTCCGGCGCGCGCGTTGCCTGTGGCGTTATCGGCCGCGCAAAAAGCCAGTGAGCGCAAATCGAACACGCTGTTCATCCCAAGCCGCCTGACCGCGCACAATTCCAGGAATCTTTCTTTGCTCGACAGCGCTCGTTTCATTTGATCAAATTGGAAAAACCACTGCCGTCCACGCCTATGCCACGAATACCCAAAACTGAATTGTCGCCGGATAACGGCTGTATTATCGACATGAAATGGCAACTTGGTCCACTGAGTTATCATGCCTCTGCGGCTGGGAAAGAGCCCGTGCCGCTGGCGACGCAGTCAACGCGCCTGCCGGAAATTGTGCTTTACGATCACGTTGGATTCAAAGGGGCCTACGCTCGCACGAACTTGAGTTTCCATTACGTCGGCGATTTTTGGAACGACCGCGTTAGTTGTCTCATCGTCGTAAGCGGCGTTTGGCGATTTTATCGCGACGACTATTACAAAGGACCTTACTGGGATCTCGGCCCGGGCTACTACGAAAGCTTTTTTGCTGAAAAAGGCCCGGACGACGTCGTCAGTTCGTTTCAGTGCATCGCGCTGACATAGGGTCACGCACGCTACGCAGCACTGTCGGTTGCAAGCTCGAAGACCTCTTCTGCGCAGCCCCAGGAGAGCGTGAAGCCGGAGCCGCCGTGACCGTAGTTATGAACGACGGCGCGACCGTCGCGCAACTGGTCGCGCTCTACGCGAACGCCTGATTTGCGAAATGGACGTAGCCCGACGCGCTCGGCGAGAACATTCGGTTTCTCAATCTTCAATGCACGCGTGCACTCAGCGACGATTTGCGTGGTCGTTGCGGAATCAGCAGCGAGATTGTTGCTGAGCTCGTTTGTCCCGCCGAGAACACAATCAGTCCTGCGCGGGATTGCGTACATCGGCGGGGCATCATCACAAACAACGGCGTATGGAAGATCTTTGATTCTCGGCACAATCGCGACCTGGCCGCGGTGGGGCTCAAGGTCGGTGTCCCGGACGAGTTCGCGGGCGCCGATTCCCGCGCAGTTAATCACGAGACCAAATTGCTGATCGACGTCTTCGAGCTGCGCAAAATGCGTATTCGCGGCGATTGATCCGCCAGCCGCGAGAAAACGATTCGCCAGGTAATCCAGATAAATCGTTGTGTCCATCAGCGGAACGCGCAGCGAGAACCCACTCTTGAATATCTTGAGAGATGTCTCGACTTCGCTCGACATGACAGGCGGCAAGCTCGGGACGACAGCTCGCGCGCCGAGTGGAATCGCCCAGCCTGGAATGTGGATTTTTTCAGTGCGCGAAAATTGGCGGAGCTCAATGATTGAAACGCCACTATCGGGATTGCGAGCGAGATCGATAAGCATCGGGTAGGTCCCGAGTGCCCAGGGGATGACTTTGTCCGCCGGCTCCGCATCGTACGGGAACCAGAGCGCCGCAGCCGCTCCAGAGGTTGTTTGCTGGCCGATTTCTTTGGCGAAGATGGCTGTTCGGTATCCATGCTCAACGAAAACCAGACCGCAAGTTAGACCTGAGACGCCAGCGCCGACGATTGCGACCTGATCCTTCATCCGAATCATCTACGTGCAATGAGCCACCGCGTCATATAGGATGGCTGGCAATGGTCTCTTTAAATGGAGATGGACTAACCGGGAAGGTGCTTGCAGGCGAACGAATTTCCGTGGACGAGGTGCTCGAGTTGTATCGCTGGCCGCTCGAAGAGGTGGGAGCGCTGGCCAACGCGAGGCGCGATTTGGCAAAGGCGAAAAGTTACGCCGGACGTGGACGCGAGATCGTGACCTATATCGTCGATCGAAACATCAATTACACGAACGTTTGCAATGTTTACTGCAAGTTCTGCGCGTTTTATCGCACAGAGAAGGATGAAGATCATTACGTGCTTTCATTCGAGCAGATCGATCAGAAACTCGACGAACTTTCTTCCGTTGGTGGTGTTCAAATTCTGATGCAAGGGGGGCATCATCCGAAATTGCCCTTCGAATGGTATATCGATCTGCTGTGTCACATCCGGGAAAAATATCCACACATCAATATTCACGGGTTCAGTCCACCGGAGTTTCAGCACTTCGCGGAGACCTTCGGGATGCCGCTACGCGAAGTGATTTCGGAATTCAAGAAGGCTGGACTTGGATCGATTCCGGGCGGCGGAGGAGAAATTCTGGTGGATCGGGTGCGGAAGAAAATATCGCCATTGAAAATTAACAGCGATCAATGGTTGGAGGTAATGCAAACAGCGCACGAGCTCGGCTTGAAATCCAGCGCGACGATGATGTTTGGACACGTGGAAAGCATTGAAGAGCGGGTCGAACATTTGCGGCGCATTCGTGATCAGCAGGACCGCAGCGGTGGATTTACGGCGTTCATCTGTTGGACGTTTCAACCGCAGCATACCGTCTTGAAGGTCAAGCACCCGACCGGCGTCGCCGAGTATTTGCGCACGCAGGCACTCGCCCGCATTTTTTTGGACAACATCGACAATATACAAAGCTCCTGGGTCACGCAGGGTCCGGAGATCGGCCAGATCGCACTCCGATACGGCGCGAACGATTTCGGATCGGTGATGATGGAAGAAAACGTCGTCAGCAGCGCCGGAACAACATTTCGATTAGATGCCGGACAAATTGAATCGCTTATTCGCGATGCAGGTTACGAACCGCGACGGCGAAACAATTGGTATGAACTTTTGAATTGACGGAACCGGCCGCCGGTGACCAAACAGGCTGCCTCTGTGAAAAATCTCGCCTTGACGACTGACCCCTTCTTTCCGATATAGCCGCCTGTTCTGCGTGGCCTCGCTTGCGCGGGGTGCGCTTCTTAACCTATGAGATATTTTTCTGGATGGATGCGCCCCCCGCCGTTTGCAGTTTGGGCCGCTTCCATTTGCGCACTACTTGGTGCCACCGTTGCGCGGGCGCAGGCACCGCAGGCGGCGCCGCAGGGACCTCCCATCGTCCGCTCAATTGACGTGGAGTACACAGGCCCCGGTACTGTCAGCAAGGAACGAATTCTCGCACAAATTCGGACCAGGGTGGGCCAGCCATACTCCAACGAGGTCGTCGAGCAGGACATCGCCGCTCTCTACAAGACTGGCTCGATTCAAAACGTTCGCATTTTCGCTCAGCCGCAAGGCGATGGATTAAGGGTGATTGTTGCTGTGCAAACGCGTTCGGTCCTGCGCGAGATAGTAATCGACGGTGCCGAGCGCGTGAAAGCACAAAGACTGCGCAAAGAAATCAAATTGAAACTGAACCAACCGGTTAACGAACAGCAACTGGAAGAAGCCCGGCAGAAAATCATCGAAATCTATCAGGGGCGCGGCTTCACTGACGTCAGCGTGCAATTTCGAATAGATCCAATCGACGAGAAACGCGGGACATCGCGCGTTGTTTACACTGTCACCGAAGGAGTCAGAGGCGCAGTGAGCCGGATTAATTTCGAAGGAAACACGCATTTTAGCGAAAAGGTGCTGCGCAAACAAATGAAGACGCGCGGCAGGACCCCCATTTATTTCCTGGATAAATCCGGCCGCTTTGATGAGGTGCAGTTGCAGCAGGATCTCGACAAAATCCGCGAATTTTATCAGGACCACGGCTACATCGATGTCGAAGTCAAAGATGTGCGCAGGGAACGCATGGAGAAGGGTCCTATGGTTCTAACCATTGTGATTGCTGAAGGCCCGCAGTATCACGTGCGTAAGCTGGCTATTACGGGTTATCAGAACACGACGGACCAGAGGATTCGTGCGCTGCTAAAAATGAAGGAAGGCAGTGTCTATTCGCCCAAGCAGTTGCGCGATGACGCCAAGGCGGTGGCTGATGCGTATGGCAGTGGCGGCTATGTCGACCTTGTAGTTCAGCCGGAAGGGGAGCCGGCCGGTCCTGCTTTGATCGATGTGCACTACAGCATTGAGGAAGGTGTTCGCTCGTTTGTAAATCGAATCAACATCGAGGGGAACACGCGCACCAAGGACAAAGTCATCCGGCGCGAAGTTCTCGTTGCGCCGGGAGACGTCTTTAACACCGTGCGCGTGGACATCACCAAAAAACGTCTCGAGAACCTGGGGTATTTTGCAAAAGTCGAGACTTATCCGGAAGAGACTGACATTCCGGGGCGCAAGGATCTCACCATTCTGGTGCAGGAAAAGCGGACTGGTTCACTTAGTTTTGGCGGCGGATACAGTACCGTCGATGCGTTGGTCGGATTCGCGGAACTCACACAAGGCAATTTCGATCTGTTCAACTGGCCTTCATTTACCGGAGGAGGCCAGAAATTCAGGCTACGCATTCAGTACGGCACAGAACGAAAGGATTTCATTCTTTCCATAACCGAACCGTACTTCCTCGATCGGCGATTGTCCTTGAATGGCCAGGCCTTTTATAACGAGGCAAACTATCTGAGTTCCGAGTACGACCAGCGCAACTACGGGTTTGCCTTCGAGTTACGCAAGCCGATCAATGCGTATACATCCGCGACGTTGGGGTACCAGCTGCAGGACATCGATATTTTTAATGTGGCCCTTAGCGCATCTGACTTCATCAAATCGCAAGCAGGTTCGACTACTGAGAGCAAGATTTTCGGCAGCGTCGTGTTCGACTCGCGCGATAATCCCTTGCTCTCACGCCGGGGACGACGCTTCACCTTTTCGCCTTATATCGCAGGGGGCTTTCTTGGAGGCAACACTCAGATCTACGGATTGGACTTCGAAGGATCGCAATATTTTCACCTTCCGTGGGACACCATCCTGGTGATTAACGGCGAAGTCGCCACCGTGAGCCAGTGGGGGAACGGGAATGATGTACCAATCTTCGAGCGGCTTTACCTTGGTGGCTCAAATAACCTGCGCGGATTTCCGTTTCGCCAAGTTGGTCCGCAAGATTCGAATGGCGAACCAATCGGTGGAAAGTCGATGTGGCGCACGACGATCGAGTGGACTTTCCCGATCATAGAAAAAGCGCGAGGAGCAGTTTTTTACGATACCGGCTTTGTTAACAGCGACCAATGGTCTTTCGGTTTCAACCATATCGCCTCGGATATTGGTGTCGGGCTTCGCCTTGATCTGCCGATCGGCCCCTTGCGCCTCGATTATGGATATCCAATACAGCGCGACGGATATCACGGTGGGGGTCGTTTCAACTTCAACGTAGGTTATCAATTTTGAACGAATATATGTGGTTGCAGTCTAACGCGATTCCGAGCACTGTATCCTCCATTTTATGAAAAAGTCTCTGTCTACAATCCTTGCATTGACGCTGGCCTTTCCGATTGCGGCTCTTGCACAAGGCACACTGAAAATCGGAACCGTCGATATGCAGCGCGCGTTTAAGGAATACAACAAGACCAAGGAAGCCGAAGTAAAAATCAATGATGCCAAAAATGCCGCCAAGAAAGAGTACGATGACCGAGCGGAGTCTTACAAAAAGGCCCTGGATGAAATCAATAATCTGAACAAGCAGCTGGAGTCGCCGGCCCTGAGCGCGGATAAGAAGACCCAAACGGCAAAGGAACGGGATGACAAGATTGCCAACATCAAAAACATGGAGCGCGAGATCAGCGATTTCCGTCAAACTCGCGAGCGACAATTGCAGGAACAGCTGATGCGCGTACGAGAAGGAATCGTAAAGGAAATCACCGATGTCGTGATCGAGAAGGTCAAAGCCAACAATATGGATCTCGTGTTGGACAAATCGGGCATGAGCATTAACGGTGTCCCGTTCCTGTTGTTCTCACACGACAACATTGATTTTACCAACGACATCATCGCCGTGCTCAACAAGCCAGGACGCGCTGCGAGCTCAACGGCCAAGGCAAATCCATCCGCCACTCCGGCAAGAGCTGCGAAGCCCTAACATTCAAATTCGACAATTTGGAAATACACGCGAGCAAAACTCGCGTGTATTTTTTTTTTCGTACGAATGAATAGCGGCGTCCCATATGAAAGGGAAACGATTGGTGGCCCGTTGCGGCCTGCGAAAATATCGATTCTAATCCGACCGCGAATCTTGCAGGCGATCTTTGCGTTTCTTGCCTGCTGCTCAAGCTCGCTCGCGGAGAATTGGGAGGCGACGCTCAGCAAGGACCCGGCCGGAAATTTTCCGGAGCTGCGCCCCTTGCGCGCGTCCTATCGCTTCGGCTGGTCTGGTCTTACGGCAGCCACTGGAGATGTTCACTTCACAAAGCCATCTGAGGACAAGTTTCAACTCGACGGAACGGGACGAACCATTGGCCTGGTTCGGGCGTTGTGGAAATTCGATGTGAACTATCAAGCAGCCGCCAGTGCCGGGACGTTGCGGCCGATCGAAACTCAACAAATCGAGAATTATCGATCAAAGAAAATTATCACGCATCTCACTTTCACAAATAACGGAGTGACTCGCTCAAGAACGGAAGGTAAGGGCGCAGAAGTGAAGACTCGCCAGTTTAATTTCCCCAACCTCTTCGATCTATTTTCGGCCATGCTTTATTTGCGCAGTCAGCCGCTTAAAGATCGCGGCGTTTACCGTGTTGTGGCCTATCCCGCGACCAATGCTTATCTTGCTACCGTCACACTCATCGGCCGGGAAAAAATCTCGGTGCACGCTGGGAGTTACAGCGCAATTAAGCTCGATTTGCAGCTCAAGCGGATTGGCAAACACCGCGAACTAGAACCGCACCGGAAATTTCGCCGCGCCACGATCTGGGTATCCGATGATGCGGAGCGACTTCTACTTCGCATTGAAGCGCAGGTTTTCGTGGGCACAGTTTTTGCCGAACTACAATCACTGCGCTTCGACAATCCCAAATAGCACACGCGTCTCGCCGCCCCGGCGGGCCGTCCGCTCGCGCGACGTCACTCAGGAACCCATTCACCGTGAACCGGCGGCCCGTGCGGGGGACGCCAACGTCTGCGCGAGGGATCGTAAAATGGTTCGCGTGGCCGCGGTAACAAGCGGAGTGCGACGAGCGTTTGCAAATCAAGCCGGCCTGTTACGGGAAGTTTGGCTCGTGCTTGATACGCTCGCAGCGAAAGCTCCATTTCCGGGCCATAGATTCCATTGACCTGCTCGTGATAAAGGCCGCGTCGCGCCAACGCGATTTGAGCAGAAACTATCACGTTACGTTGCACTTCGGGCGGGGCAGTTTCAAAAGGCGTGCGCGCAAGCAGTCCCGCCGTCGAGGTAGCCGGAGCGACGGGATTGGAGGGATACACTTGCTGATCTCGCGGCGCATTCGGAAAAGGCTGAACGGGCGCCGGCGTCATGTTCGCTTCCTCGATAGGAGATTGATCGCCAGGCCTGGGTAACGCGCGGCTGGGCGATGCAGGTTTTGCCGCTGGTTGTGCGGCGGCTGAAGAGTTAATTCCAAGTGATTGAATGGTCTCACTATTGAGCTGACCGTTCACCTGCAGTCCACTGCGAATTTGATAACGGCGAATGGCTGCAGTTAAATCCGAATTCATCTGACCGGTGATCTCACCGTAATAAAAGCCCTGGTCTTTCAGGGCTTGCTGCACGCTTTCAATCATCTGGTCGGCTCGTGCCAGCATGAGGGATCCGATGAAGATCAGCGCAGCGATCTTGGCCTTCATTGTAATGTTATTTTGACGCGTTCGTTTTCCGGCCTATTCAGCGCTTTCCTGGTCTGTTACCGCCAGCGTTGGCTTACGCTGATTCGTCGCGTCGCGATAATGCAAAATGCCGTCAGCAACGGCTGCGGCGATCTGGTCGCGGTAATCTTCGCTCGCAAGTTTGGAAATATCCTCTTTGTTCGTGAGAAATCCTCCTTCGATCAAGGCGGCAGGAGAACTCACGTTTGCGATGACAAAAAATTGTCCGGATTGTGTGCCTCGATCGATAGCCCTTGTGCGGGCGACCAGCGCTTCTTGAATAAACCCTGCGAGCCTTTGACTTTCAGGATTCGGCGACTCGGAAAGTGGTCGCCATAAAAAAGGCAGCCACGAAGCCACCGAGGAGACTGTGGCGATTTGATGCGAGGCGTAGTACGTCTCGACCCCGCTGGCGACCGGCTTGTTGTCCTCGTTGAAATGAATGCTGACGAAAATGCAATTTCTGATCCGATTCGCGAACGCCGCGCGATCTGCCAGCGAGACATAAGTGTCCCCCAGGCGAGTCATCAGCGTTGCGATTCCTTCCGAGTCGAGTAAACGATCGATTCGTCGCGCCACGTCCAAAGTCAGATCCTTTTCGAGTAGCCCTCCGCACATCGCACCGGAATCCTGTCCCCCATGGCCGGGATCAAGAACAACTACTGCGAACGGACCGGGTGCAGCCGACGGCTGTGCTGCTCTCGATTCTGCGGCGGACTTAGCTTTTTCCGTCTGGCGGAACTGCATCCAGACGAAAGACGCCATCATCAGCAACAAGCCAGAGAGAGCCAGGATATTCCGAAGCGGTTTCACTTGTGACCTCCGGACGATGATTTTTTCCCATATATTAGTCGCGAATCAAGGGACGTAATTCTTTGTCAGACAACGAACGATAGCGAATTGCCCTGTTGGCGTCACGCTCAAGCAATGCCGCCTCGATTCCAGAACTGGCGAGCTGTTCCTGTCGATATTTCCTAACCGCAGCGCGCGCTGGTGGTTCTTTCGCATCGTCAGTTTGTAAAGTCATATGCCCGATGCTCCATGCGTCGAGCGCGGAGTTGAGAACCGTCTCAAGATTGGCATCCTGCGCGTGCTGAGTTGCGAGAAATGCTTCCATTTGTTCTCTCGATTGCTGTGTCCCGCTGAGTGCGGCAAAGTCCTGCCGCGCTTGCGCGTACGTTACGCCGTTGGTCGCGATCTCACCATCGTATTCTACTCGTAAAAACAAATCCTCCTCGGGTCGTTCTCCGACCTCGGCGAAGAGCATTCGTGCCAGGTACGGTGGCCCATAAACCTGTTCAAATGCGCTCTTCATTACCGGACTGAGCGAGTAATGTACGAGCCGTCGCAATGAAACATCTGTCGCAGACCGTGTGAAGCCTTCTGTGCTGGCCAATTCGATCGCCGCCATTCGCAATCGCTCGATGTCTCCGGGATGCCCAATCGCACCCATGGCAATCCGGTCGTAGATCTCAAAAATCTTCTGTCGCGTCTGACTGACGGTGAGAAACAAAATGCCGTCGCGATAACCGAGCGCAGCGATCGGGCTGCCGGGAGCGAGTTGCGCTTCGATGTACTCGCGGCGGTTGGCGATTGCTTCGACCCAACGATACGGTTCTTCGATCATGCGACCGTTTCCTTGAACACGGCAGCAATTTTGCTCTCCGGCAAAGTGGTGATGCCTTGGCGCGATACAATCTTGATAAGCGGATAAATCTTGCCGCTCTGATCCACGCCGCCTGTCGCGGTGTCGGATTCCGCAGCGGTATCTAATGCACGCAACGCAATCGATACGGCTTCGTCTTCGCCTAATTCCTGCAGTGGCTTTGCGCCCCAATTGTTTTCGTAATAAAGAATGCCGCGCACCGCTGGCGATCCGGACCCCGTTGCCGCATAATCGGTCGCTTCAAATTGTGCCCCCATCGCATCGTAAAAATAAAGCCGTGCCTCGGGCTTCGGATGAGAATCGTAGGTTGCGAAGATCGGCACCACGACTCCTACGCCCTGCATGACGAACCCGAAATTGTCACGCAACAGCTTGGACAGAGCGCGCACTTTGCCATCGACACTCATTTCCTGCAGTTGAGTTCGGCGAAAGTACTGGAAGGAGTGTTCGAGCACGCGCGCCATTTCCCATGCTGTGGCTGGCACCCCGGCAATGGCCATGATCGAATGCCGATCGATTTCCAAAACCTTGTCCGCGCGATCGTACACAACAGTATTGCCAGCGGTCGCGCGGCGGTCGCCTGCCACCAGCACGCCTCCTGAAAATTTGAAGGCCAGAATCGTAGTTGCCTCAGTTGGTTGCCACATCTTCTGAGGTGTTCCTGCCTGTGGCACCGGATTCGCAGCCGCGGGAGCAAGCAGGCCTTTGCGCCGCAACAGCACAGGGAAATCACCGGCTGCACCAGAAAAATTCTGGTCAAACGCCAGCAGGGAGCGCTCCATTATTGTCCGGTGCGCTGGCGATAGCGCTTGGATTGGTTGGGATCCACCTTGCGCATTTTTTTAAGGAGATCCTTCGTGTCCGGCCTCGAAATATCCGGTGAACGTGGACCTCCACCATCGCCTTGTTTGGGACCCCACGGAGCCGGTTCCACCGGCTTCTGAATGCGCTCAGGCATAAAAAAATCTAAGAGCAAAAATTGGAAAGGCAAGCTGCACGCTTCGCGTCGTTAAAAAAGTTGAACCGTTGGAGCGTTAAAAGGGTTGGAGCCGGGCTCCGTTGTAACGAATCACGATTCGATTTTTGATGATGCTTGCCAGACAAATCCGCTAATGGCAAAGTTTTGCCCCGATGAAGCTCGCAGCGATTTTTTGTGCGACATTCCTTTTCGGGTTGCTTTGCACTGCGTCTGCTCAAACGCCTAAGCCGAAGCCTGACAAATCAAATGATGCTACTCAACTTGAAGCGCTGGCAAAAAAGATAGACGAACAGAATGCGAAGATTGACGCGCTTTCTCAGGAGATCCTCAAATTGGAACAGCAAATCGCGCACATTCGCCCGGGCGTAATGATTGGAGAAAGCACGCCGTCGGCAGCTAGCCCCTCCGCTCCCGCTGCAGCCGGGTCTTCGCCACATCCAGCTGGCGCAAATACGCACATCGTCGCACGCGGTGAGACGCTCACTTCGATCGCCAAAATGTACAAGGTTACCGTGGAAGAACTGCAAAACGCCAATCATATTGAAGATGGCCGTAAGCTGCAGGCCGGACAGACCATCAGTATCCCGGTTGCGTCGCCGGCGGCTTCCAGTTCGCCATCGCCAACAGAGTGATGCAAGGCTCGTGAATCAAAGTTGGTTTCTGCGCAAGCACGAGGATGGAAGCACTTTTGGCCCGGTGCGTTTTGATCAAATCGGGCGCTGGGCAGCTGCGGCGCAAATCGCACCACACGATACGCTTTCTAACGACCGGCAGACCTGGGTGAAAGCGCCGATGCTGGCTCAGCTCGGGATGGACTGGTTGGTCGAGCTTACGAGCGAGCATTATTATGGCCCGACAACCCTGGGCGCCCTCCAGGAATTTATTCGACTTGGCGAAATCGATGGCGAAACTCTCGTCATTAACACTCGCAACGGTGCTCGTTGCAAGATTCAGGGAATGCCGCAGTTGTGGGAAATGGGACGAGCAGATGCCGGGGATGCCCAAACCGAAATTCAACTGGGCGATCCTGTTGGACCGGCGGTGGCAAGAATGTCGATTCGTCTCCGGGAACAGATTCGTGATCTCGAACAAAGCTTGGAAGAAGAGCGCCGTGCTCTGATGGAAGCCGAGCGACGATACACTGAGCTAAAAGAAAAATACGATGCGGTCATTCAGCGCGCCGGAACATAGACCTTTGGTCTGCCTGCCACGCCGAAGCCTGGCGAAGCCGGGTCTCCGTACCGGGGTTGCACCCTGCTAAATAAAGACCAGGCAGAAGAGTCTCGTGGTCACAGCTACGGACGCCTTTCTATCAGCAGACTGGCAATTGTTCCTTTGCTTCGGGTGTCTGTGAAGCGGCAATTTCGGCCGGCGATTCTGTTTCTCGCAGTGGGGAAGTTTCGAGTAAACTTTGCTGGCACAACCGCGCATATTTTCCACCGAGCACGAGCAATTCGTCGTGTGTGCCGCGCTCGATGATCCGGCCATGATCGACTACTAGAATTTGGTCCGCACGCACAATCGTGGAAAGCCTATGCGCGATGACAATCGATGTGCGATTCGCCATCAAACGCTCCAGCGCTTCCTGGATCAATCGCTCCGTCGTCGTGTCCACACTCGCGGTTGCTTCATCGAGAATCAAAATCGGTGGATCTTTCAAAAGCGCCCGGGCAATAGAGAGCCGTTGTTTTTCGCCTACGCTCAATTTCACTCCACGCTCGCCCACGACGCTTTCCAAGCCGTCCGGTAAACGTTGGATAAATTGCTGAGCGTTCGCTGCAACCACGGCGCGCCATAATTCTGCGTCAGACGCTAGCGGTTTTCCCATGAGCAGGTTTTCGCGGATCGATCCATTAAACAAAAAACTTTCCTGCGTCACCACACCGATTGAGTCGCGCAATGCACGCAGGTCATATTCGCGAATTGGTTTTCCGTCGACGTAGATTTGCCCACTGGTGAATTCATAGAAACGCACGAGTAGATTCACGAGTGTCGACTTACCGGCACCGGTTGCGCCTACCAGTGCGGCGGTCGCACCTGGTGGCGCGTGAAAGGAAACATTCCTCAGCGCTGGCAATCCCTCCACGTAGCTGAAGCTCACGTCTTGATAGCGAATGTCTCCCAGGATTGGAGTAAGCTGACGCTCGGCGCCGGTCGAAGCCCGGCCGCGGTCAGCGCGGGCGACGACAGCGCCCGGCTCCACCGGTTCATCGAGAATTTCAAACACGCGCTCGCCTGCCGCGCGTCCAGCTTGCACTAGTTGATTGAGCTGATGCAATCGGCTCAGCGGATCATAGAGAAACGCGATTAGTATTAAAAACGCGACGAGATCGCCGATCTGCGTCGAACCCGTAAGCACCGCGTGGCCGCCAAACCCGAGTACCAGCAGCGCGCCAATCGATTCAAACAGCGACATCGATGGGCTGTAAATCGCCCATACGCGCATCACCACGAGTGTGGCTCGTCGCAATTGATCGCTTACCCGGTTAAATCGCGCGTGTTCTTCGTTCTCGCGCACGAAACTTTTGATCTGCCGGACGCCAGCCAGATTATCGTGTAGTAGCGCGTTCATATCTGACGAGGCCCGGCGTTGGAGGCGATACCGCCGATGCGCAGTCAGCGTGTACGTGAGCGCGCCGGCGATAAGTAACGGGAATGGCACAAGCGCGAGCAACGCCAGCTTCGCATTCAGATAAAACATCATGCCCACAACAATGAACACCTGCAGAGCGGCGACCACACCCTGCTCGATTCCATCGATCAATACGCGTTCGACCGAGTTGACGTCCTCGATTACGCGCGTCATCAGATCGCCGGTGGCGCGATTATCGAACCACCGCAATGGCAGCAGTTGGATGTGCGAATACAAATCGCTTCGCAAATCGAAGATCACTTTTTGTTCAAACGTGTTGTTTAGGATGATGCGCAGGGCGTTGAACCCGTGCTGGAAAAGAAATGCGATGGCCGCAAGCGCGATGAGTGGTAGCAATTTGTCCGGTCGATGCGCGCGCACGACGTCGTTGATGATCCATTTCGTGGTCGCAGGGAAAACAACCACCATCAGCGTGCTCAAGACCGCGCAGGTCAACGTCCCTGCAGCAATCCAAGGATACCGCTTCAGATAAGCAAAAACGCGCCAGACAGTCTTCATTGCGCATTCAACGTCAACGCGCGCGTCGCCACGTCAAGGCAGGCACGCACGGGTCGCGCGGCCGCGTCCGATGAGTGCTGGGCTGCAACGTTAACTTTGTGCTTGCCAATTAAGATCCCCGGAGTCAAACGAGCAGGTGCGTCCATTCGCGTCATTCGCGGGCGTCTGGTCTTCGCGTAGCTTTTCAATAGGTAGGCAGGATGGGCGCCAGCTCCACAGGCAGGATAGCTGTGCTAAATGTTTTTCGAGAACTTCGTGCCGTCGTTTCCGGAGAACAACGTAAGAACTACGTACTGCCGAGGCCCGTCGGTGGCCCTTCTATGAAAACGCCATCTAGAATATTCGCATTTGTTGTATTAGCGGTAATCGTGATCGTCGCGCTCATCAGCTGCTACCGAGCCCGCACACTCGTCCCCAACCAAAAATTCCTTCTGTACATTGGAACTAAGACGATATCCAAGACGACATACGTTGAGTGGACGACCGAGGATGAGTTCGACGAAGCATTGAAACAGGTTTGTCAGCATGGAGGTACTTACGAGATTCGTAAACTGAAAGCCGACGGAGAAAAACCGTACGATGCTAAACCTTGTATAGAAATTCTTAAGACTGTTAAGGTCACAAAATCCAAAGTCGCGGACGACGCAGCGGCTGGAGCATCTGCGGCTAACGATCCTAACGCTTTGCACAAGATTGCCGCTGCTAAAGAAGAGGATATAACGAAGGTTCTGAGCGCGCTCAAGTAAGCAGCGCCTCTAGGTCGCTTTCTGAAACCTGGACGGGTCTTGCGCCAAAAGTATGTTTACGCGGCATGGTTCGCCCTGCATTTCCTGCTGATCTTTTCATTTTCGTGTCGGGAAACGCTGCTGTTGGTGGCGCAAGGACCAACGATTTTTCCTGCTTCCTTTAAGAGTTTTTCGCAGAAAGCTGAGACGGCTGTTTCCGTCGCGCTTGGCCAGTATTTGGCCGCGTCAAACGCGGTCCGACAAGCGCTTGTAACTTATCTGCATCTTGCCGGAATCGAAACCGGTTATGGCTATTTTGCGCCAAATGTGCCTGGCAGTTGCAAGCTCGTTTTCGAGTTACACTATCCCGATGGCCGAGTGGAATACGAGCTGCCACCGGTCAGTGGCGCCGCGGCTGGCTTGCGCCTAGCCAGTCTGCTGGACAAGATCGGGCGCACCCCCTACGACGCTCTTCGGGAGCATCTGGTGAAAATGCTGGCGGCATCCATTTGGCGCGAGCATCCCGAGGTGAAGACAATTCGCGCGATATTCGGATCGATTAGGTTACCAAGCGTGCACGAGTTCGAGGAAGGGAAAAGAGAATCGTACCAGTTCTTGTACGCCTACGATTTCAGCCTTCAAAACGAGGCTGCCAAGCCGAACGATCACTAAGCAGATGCAAGCGTTTAAGGAACGACTATTCGGATTTCTGTTTCCTGCCGAAACCGATAATTGGCTGGTTATCCTACGGCTCGGCCTCGGTCTTCAAATAACGCTTTATTCCCTAACCTTGCGAAACGACTGGAATGATCTGCTTGGCGGAGCGGGAGTAAGCAGCCGTAACGTGGCAGAAGCACTTCTTTCCGTGGAAAGTCATTTTGTCCCGAGATTGGGCTGGTTCGTTGCGCTCGGAGAGCAGCTTGGTCTGCGTGAAGAGACTGTTCTTGCTGTTGCGTGGATTTGTTTAGTTGTGGTTGGCTGCAGCCTTCTCCTGGGACTTGCTTGTCGACTCTCCGCGATACTGGCGTGGTTTTTACATCTATGCGCGGCCGAGAGCGGAGGGTTCGCGTCGTATGGCGTGGATAACTTTATGACGATTGGACTTTTCTACTTAATGTTGTCGCCGCTGCCGGATCGATATTCGCTCGATTGGCGACTGCGAAAATCGCGATCGAGAAATCCGCAGCTTCTCGGTTTTTGGCGTCGGGTGCTTCAATTTCACTTGTGTGTCATCTATTTTTTCAGTGGCCTCACGAAATGTCTTGGCACGGGTTGGTGGGACGGTTCGAATATATGGCGCGCTCTTATCCGTCCGCCTTTCAACATCATCGATCCCGAGATACTTGTTCGAGGGCAGTTTGTTTTCCCGATTGTAGGAGTTGCTATTTGTCTGCTCGAAACTGGATATCCATTCTTTATTTGGAACAACAAGACACGCAGTACCTGGCTGATTGGTATCTGCGGGATGCACATCCTGATCGGACTAGCGATGGGAATGTGGCTTTTTTCCCTTGTTATGATCGTCCTTAACGTGGCGGCGTTCGGCCCTGGTTTGATCCGTCCTGAACACGCGAAAATAAGCATGCAGCCGCAAGGAGCCGTCTCATAATATTGACAGAGCGGCTTTTTAGCCGTGAATTTTCCCTTGCGTTGCGCCACCCTCGTTTACTCTCGCCGGCGTGAAAGATATTGTGAGGTCTAAGAAACGGGTGAACGCCCAAGATACGCCTGCCGAAGCTAAGCCGGATCTGCCGCTCGAGATCGCGCACATCTTGTTAATCGACGTGGTCGGTTATTCAAAGCTGCTTGTGAACGAGCAGATCGAATTGCTCCAGCAGTTGAAGCAAATCGTACGAAGTACTGAATGTTTTCGCGCTGCGGAAGCAAGCGGCAAACTTATTCGAGTGCCGACCGGCGATGGAATGGCACTTGTTTTTTTTCACAGCCCGGAAGAACCAGCGCGATGTGCGCTGGAGATTAGCATAGCTCTGCGGGATCATCCGCACATCAAGGTGAGAATGGGCGTTCATAGCGGGCCCGTCAGCCAAGTTACTGATGTCAACGACAGGACGAACATCGCCGGAGCGGGAATCAATGTGGCGCAACGTGTGATGGATTGCGGCGATGCGGGGCATATTCTTCTGTCTAAGCACGTCGCCGAAGATTTGACCGAGTATCGCCACTGGCAGGCGCACTTGCACGACTTGGGGGAGTGCGAGGTGAAGTACGGGCTGCGCCTGCACTTGTTTAACCTTTATAAGGATGGCCTCGGCAATCCGCAAATTCCCGAGAAACTCCAGCGAGGAAGAACAGGGGCGACTTCAGCTGTTAGCGTCCGTCCAATCAGTGCTCCCCGCTGGCCCAAGGCTGCGCTTTCAGTTGCTTTTCTCGTGGCCGCAATTGCGCTGGTTATCGGTTCCCTGATCTATCGAGTTCCATCCAGAGCACCTGGTCGCATCGCAAGAGCTCTTAGCACGCTGGCTGCGATTCCCGAAAAGAGCATCGCCGTCCTGCCGTTCGAGAATTTAAGTGCCGAGAAAGAGAATGCTTACTTCGCTGATGGCGTACAGGATGAAATCCTCACCGGCCTTTCCAGAGTTGCCGACCTGAAAGTGATTAGCCGCACATCGGTGATGCAGTACAAGGCCGGGCCGAGGCGCAACCTGCGCGAGCTCGCGACTGACTTGGGCGTGGCGCACGTGTTAGAAGGCACGGTCCAGCGCGCCGGTGGTCGAGTGCGCGTCAATGCTCAGTTGATCGATGCGCGCACGGACAGCCAGCTTTGGGCGGAACGTTACGATCGCGATGTCGCGGATGTGTTTGCAATCGAAAGCGAGCTGGCTGGGAAGATAGTCGCGCAGCTTCAAGCTAAAATCTCTCCAAACGAAAAGGCGGCAATCGAGGAAAAACCAACGGCTGATCTTACAGCTCACGATTTGTACATCCGCGCCAAAACACTCATCACGACTGCTGTTTTCAGTACGCCTCAAGCGGAGAGCTTGTCCGAGGCCGTTCGCCTGCTGAACGAGGCGATTGAACGCGATCCAGCTTTTGCGCTTGCCTATTATCAACTGGCCCACACTCACGATTTGCTCTACTTTACTGGTATAGATCACACTTCTGCGCGGTTGGCTCTGGCGGACGCGGCAATCCAATCGCTCGCTCGCTTACTTCCAAATTCCGGCGAAGCGCATCTTGCTCGCGCCAAGCATTTGTACTGGGGTTATCTCGATTACGACCGCGCTCGGAACGAACTTAGTCTGGCACAGAAGAGTCTGCCTAACGAACCGTGGGCGTTTGTGCTGGCCGGCTATATTGACCGACGGCAAGGACGCTGGAATGAATCGACCAAAAATCTTGAGCGCGCTATCGAGCTCGACCCGCAAAACCCTGCTGGCCTCGAACAACTGGCTGGTAGTTATCGGCTTTTGCGCCGTTACGCCGATGAAGAGAGTGTATACGACCGTGCGATCGCTGTTACTCCCAAAGATGCCGCGCTGCGAGCTTCACGCGCAGAGGTCGAACTCAACTGGCATGCCGATCCGCGTCCGCTGATCTTGACAATCGAGGCGTTTGTTGCCCAAGATTCCAGCGAAGCCAAACATCTAGCGTGGGCTTGGATTCGCGGAGCGCTGTGCAAGCGCGATTACGATGGCGCGCGTCGCGCTATGGATGCGCTGCCCATCGATGGGTGTTACGACGGCACTATTCCGATTCCGCGATTTTGGTGTGAAGGCGTAGTCGCTCAGTTGCTTGGTGATAAAGCGGCGGCGCGCGCTGCATTTACTAACGCGCGAGCCGAAGGAGCTAGGTTGGTCGCAGAGCAACCTAGTTATGCGGAAGGACTTTGTGTGCTGGGGATGGCTGACGCAGCTCTTGGCAACAAAGAGGAGGCGATCCGCGAAGGCCGGCGTGCGATCGAGCTGATGCCAATCAGCAAAAATGCGATAGAGGGCCCGTTGTTAATCCAATACCTGGCCCTCATTTATGCGTGGACAGGCGAGAAGGATCTTGCCCTCGAACAGCTAAGCGTCGCGGCACGCATGCCCGGTCATTTGAGCTATGGTCAGTTGCGTCTACACCCTTACTGGGACGCGTTGCGCGGCGATCCGCGCTTCGAGAAGATTGTCGCCTCGCTCGCGCCGAAGTAGGCTGGAGACTCTGAACGAAAGTGGTGTTGCTCTGAGCGGCAGCGCAGTAGTCTTGCCGGATGCCCAACGAACCAAATCCGCTTTCCGATCGGATTCATATCGAGCAGCTCGAGCTTTCCGCGCGCATCGGAGTTCCGGAAAAAGAGCGGGCCACGCCGCAGCGATTAACCGTCAGCATTTCTTTCTGGCCGTATTACGAGCAGCGCGATATGGCCGATAAGATCGACAACACGGTCAATTATTCGATCGTTGCGGAGGAAACGAAGAATTTTGTGCGAGATCAATCGGCAAATCTGATCGAGACACTCGCCGACCGGCTGGCAACGCACTTGTTGAAAACTTTCCGCATGCAGAAGATCACGGTGGAGCTGCGAAAATTTCCTTTGGAAGATGCCAAGCACGTCTCAGTAACCGTAACGCGAACTGCGTCCGTCGACTGAAAGCCAGCCACTATGCTAAGCCGTAGCCGGGAGCAGCGATCTCGGCGAATGTTGGCTGCCAAAACAATGCGAAAAGGAAGACTCAACCAGCCTGCTGCAAAGCTCGCCCAGCGCTACAGCGAATCCGTCTCCCTCGATTGGCCACTTTATCCGTACGATATAGCTGGCTCGATCGCGCACGCCGCTGCCCTCGCCCGGGCAGGAATCATAACTGCAGAAGAGCGGCAACAAATTGAAAACGAGTTGCGCGTGATCGAGAAGGAGATCGAGTCGGGCAAATTCGAATGGGATCGATCACTCGAAGACGTGCACATGAACATTGAAGCGGCGCTGACGAAACGAACCGGCCCCGTAGGCGCGAAACTGCACTCGGCACGCAGCAGGAACGACCAGATTGCGCTCGATCTGCGGCTCTATGTGAAAGCTGAGATCGCGGAAGTGTCAGGCCGTTTGCGAAGTTTGCAGATTGCTTTGCTCAACCTTGCCGAGCGACACGTTGATGTCGTAATGCCCGGCTACACACATTTGCAGCGTGCGCAGCCGATCACTTTTTCGCATTACTTACTTGGGCAGATGGAGGCACTTGGACGCGACGCGAATCGGCTTGGTGATTGCCTCACGAGAACGGACGCTCTTCCACTCGGATCCGGAGCGCTCGCCGGATCGACCATTGTTCTCGATCGTGAACGGATCGCGCGCGACCTCGGTTTTTCGGGCGTAAGCCAAAATAGCGTCGATGCCGTCGGCGATCGCGATTTTGTGTGCGAATTTCTTTTTTGCCTCGCCATGATCGGCTTGCATCTCTCCCGTCTCAGCGAGGACCTAATCATCTGGAGCACGACCGAATTCGGTTTTCTGGAATTTAGCGATTCATTTTCCACACACTCAAGTCTGATGCCGCAAAAGAAGAACCCGGACATGGCCGAACTAACCCGCGGCAAAACTGGCCGGCTTTACGGAAATTTGATGTCGATCCTGACCACAATGAAAGCGCTTCCTTCTTCTTATAATCGCGACATCCAGGAAGATAAGAAAGCGTTGTTTGATTCTGTCGATATAACCAAAAGCGCGCTGGAAGTTTTCGCGACGATGTTGCCCGAATTGAAAATCAATCGTGAGCGCATGGAGAATGCGGCGCGCGACCCAAATCTTCTCGCGACCGATTTGGCTGAATACCTCGTGAAAAAGGGAACGCCGTTTCGCGAGGCGCACCAAATCGTTGGAGAGCTTGTTGTGCACTCCATAACGAAAAGCGTTCCACTGGATCAAATCGGAGTCGCGGAAATGAAAAAGTTTTCGCCACATTTCGATGATGAT
>DATIOX010000018.1:0-11794 GCA_035472675.1 Candidatus Dormiibacterota bacterium | reverse complement strand
CAAAAAAATTATTCGATGCGCGTTACCGGCACGCTTACCCAGCCTGTGCGGCGAGCGTTGCACATGCCCTGACAAGGCATGGAGAGCGGAGCTCCGCGACGCCTAACGACGTTCCTCCAAATACCGCCTGAGTGCTCGGGCTCACAGGGGTTCGCCCCTCCATTTGCCGTGCCGTTTCGTTCATTGCTTTTCCCTCGCATCGGTCCAAACCTTGCGGCGGGCCGTCCTTGTCATTACGCGTTGTGCGTGAAAGACCTTGCGAAATGCTGTAAATAGGCTTCATTCGAACGCTTCCGATACTGCGTTGTCGATTCTACTGAACGCCGCGCGTAATGAGTTCACCTGCCAGTCAATCATTGATTAATTTGCTGCTGGAAAGCGGCGTCCCTTCGACTGAAGAAGCGGCCCAACTGGCCGTGAACCTCAACGGCGGTTCGTGGGTGAGCCAGGTGCTCGATTCGGGTAAAGTGGACGAGCAACGTTTCCTCGGCGCGATCGGCAATTTCTTCCGCGTGCCGGTCACGTCCATCGACGCGAAAAAGATCGATCGCGCGACTTTATCAGTTTTGCCGAGCCGTTTTGTTTTTCAACATCACGTTCTTCCTATCGAGGTGAAGGAAAATTCGGTGGTGCTGGCGACATACGATCTTTTCAATTCCATTGGCCGCCAGCTTGCGTCGCAGCTTTTGAAAAAGTCGATTGAATGGGTGCTGGTGCCGCGCGCGCAAGTCCTGCGCGCGATGAAAACTCTCTACGGCGTCGGCGCAGAAACGTTCGACGAAATTCTCAAGACGAATCGTTCCTTCGAGGTGTTGCAGGACACCGAGACCGCCATCGAGTTGAATGACGACGACCCCGAAGCGTCGGTGGTGAAATTTGTGAACCAGATCATTCGCGAAGCGATCGTCGAGCGCGCAACGGATATTCACGTAGAACCGCTGGAAAACGATTTAAGGATTCGTTATCGGATCGACGGGATTCTGCACGAGGTCGCTGTTCCGCCACAATTGCGAGTCCTGCAATCGGCCATCATCTCGCGCCTGAAGGTGATGTCGCACATGGATATCGCGGAGCGTCGTCTGCCTCAGGACGGACGCATGAATTTGCAGTCGACTAACCAAAACATCGATGTGCGAGTTTCAACCATCCCCACCGTGAACGGCGAATCGATTAGTTTGCGATTGCTTAGCCGCGGTGAGCAGCAGTTCGGATTTGAGCGGCTCGATCTCAGCGAAAAGCAGGAGAAAATTATTCGGCATCTGCTGGCGCAGCCGAATGGAATCATCCTTCTCACTGGCCCGACCGGCTGCGGAAAATCGACATCGCTTTATTGCTTCCTAAGCAGCATCAATTCAGTGCAACGCCGCATTATTACAGTCGAGGAACCGGTGGAATATCGAATTCCCGGTGTCTCGCAAATCGATGTGAAACCAGAGATCGATCTGACCTTCGCCAAAGGTCTACGTCACATTTTGCGACAGGATCCCAACGTGGTAATGGTCGGCGAGATTCGTGATGTTGAAACTGCGGACATCGCAATTCGCGCGGCGATGACGGGTCACCTTGTTTTTAGCACGCTGCACACGAACGATGCTGTTGGTGGCATCACCCGTTTGCTCGACATGGATGTGGAACCATTTCTGCTCGCATCGGTGGTCAAATCATTCATTGCTCAGCGACTCGTGCGCACGATTTGTCCAGACTGCGCGCAATTGGTCGATTATCCTCGCGAATATCTCACGGAGATCTGTTTTCCCGTGAAAGAACTCGGTACCAGTTTCCAGCGCGGCGCCGGTTGCGATCAATGCCGTCAGACTGGGTATCAAGGGCGCGCGGCAATTTATGAGGTTTGCCTCATTACGGAGCCGCTGAGAAAGATGATCATGCGAAAACGCGATGGCGGCGAGCTCAAGCAATGCGCGATCGCCGAAGGCATGGAGACTTTGCGGCAGGACGGTTGGCGACGTGTCGCTGAAGGCAAAACAACCATCGAAGAAGTCGTTCGGGTCACGCAAACCGACGAGGTGATGGCCGAGACGACTGAAGAAGCGGCGCCGGTCGTGGCGGGATAGTGTTGCGTGTCATCCCGAGCGCAGCGAGGGAGCTCGCCTATTGTCGCCAAACAACTTCTGTCCCAAATCTTCCCACTTCGGGTTGAGCGCTCGCACGAGATCATTCTTCTTTTCCCGGCACCAACCTTTGATCTCTTTCTCGCGCGAGATGGCATCGCGGGGTTTATCGAATCGTTCGTAATATATCCATCGATCAACCTTGTACCGCTTTGTAAAGCTTCGCGCAGACGTATTGCCATGAAACCATAGCCGGCGCCCTAGGCTCTTTGTGACACCTGTGTAAAGAACAACTCGGCTCCGATTGGTCATCATATACACGTAGTAGTACGCCTTCATCAGTTCGAGCTCTCATTCTGAACGAAGCGAAGGATCTCGTACAAGCTGGATCAATCACCTTAATTCGCTTGTATACCTGGCAGTTCGTAGTGAAGCCCCCTCGCTTCGCTCGGGATGACACCCTTGCTATTCGCCCCGCAATTCGCGGATGGCCTTTGCGTAATCTTTCGCGCGAAAAATCCAGGTGCCGGCGACGAGCACGTTTGCACCGCTTTCGATCGATACTCGTGCAGTCTCGGCGTTGATGCCGCCGTCTACTTCGATGTCGATCGTGCCCTTCAGCGATCTTGCACGTTTAACTTTTTGCATTTGATCAGCTCGAAAGGGTTGGCCTCCGAAACCCGGATGCACTGTCATGACCAGTAGCATGTCGATTTTGTCCAGGAAGGGCCGAACCAAATCGAACGAGGTTTCGGGATTTAGAGCGAGGCCAGCGCGGCAACCGGCGTCTCGAATCTGCTGCAATGTTTTCGCGACGCTGTGTTTCGTCTCCGGTTCCGCGTGGACGGTGATCGAGTTGGCTCCAGCTTTGATAAATCGCG
Organism: Candidatus Dormiibacterota bacterium; assembly: GCA_035472675.1. GTDB lineage: Bacteria > Verrucomicrobiota > Verrucomicrobiia > Chthoniobacterales > UBA10450 > Udaeobacter. The sequence goes on along the minus strand of DATIOX010000018.1, from coordinate 8,844 downwards.
GGACGTAATGATCGGCATGTTCGATCATAAGATGGACATCGAGCGGAAGACTTGTTAGGCCGCGCACCTGCTCGACAATCTCCGGCCCGAAGGAAATGTTATCAACGAAATGTCCATCCATGATGTCGCAGTGGATCCAATCGGCGCCCGCGGCCTCCACCCGATGGATTTCGTCACTGAGTCGCGAGAAATCGGCGGCGAGAATCGACGGCGCGACGATGATTTTCTGCATGTTACAAAGTTACAAGGGTTACACAGGTTACAAGCGGCATGTGTTTTCGCTCTTCCGCCGTTGTAACTCCTGTAACAATGTAACTTTTAACCTTTTCCTTGACGGCGTGCCTCTCTGTTTCATGTTACGGCGTTTCAGTCGGCCGAATCGCGCTCGTGGGGAGGCTCCTGTGAAGATGGGGCCCGCTCAGGCGGATGAACGCGCTTCTTCTCGGGCTGGAGAGTTTCTGCTAATAAATAATTCATGTTCAATGGACTTTTCGGCTGGTTATCCAGCGACATCGGGATCGATCTGGGCACGGCAAACACTCTTGTTTACGTAAAAGATCAAGGGATCGTTCTGCGCGAGCCATCTGTCGTCGCTGTGCAGGCCGGCACCAACAGAGTGTTGGCGGTCGGTGACGAAGCCAAGCGCATGCTCGGTCGCACGCCGGCAAACATCGTCGCAGTGCGACCGCTCAAAGATGGCGTCATTGCGGACTTCGAAGTGACGGAAGCTATGCTGCGGCACTTCATCACCAAGGTGCACAACCGCCGGGTACGCGCGAGACCGCGCGTGGTTATCGCCGTGCCATCTGGAATCACGGAAGTGGAAAAGCGCGCCGTGCGTGAGTCGGCGACGCATGCCGGGGCTCGCGAAGTTTATTTGATCGAAGAACCAATGGCAGCGGCGATCGGAGTGGGCCTTCCGGTGCAGGATCCAGCCGGCAACATGATCATCGACATCGGAGGAGGCACGACCGAGGTCGCATTGATTTCGCTGTCGGGAATCGTGTTTAGCCGGAGCGTGCGCGTGGCTGGCGATGAGCTGGACGAAGCAATCGTGCAGTATATGAAGCGCGCCTACAATCTGATGGTCGGCGAACGCACAGCTGAAGAGATAAAGATTAAAATTGGCTCGGCATATCCGAGCGAAAAGGAGACGAGCGTAGAAGTTAAGGGACGCGACCTGGTCGCCGGCCTGCCTAAGACGCTTATGATCACCTCGCAGGAAGTGCGCGAAGCGCTGCTTGAACCAATCTCGACAATTGTCGATTCGGTGCGGATCACTTTGGAGCGCTGTCCGCCCGAGCTTTCGGCGGACCTCGTCGATCGCGGCCTGGTACTGGCAGGCGGCGGCGCGTTGCTGCGGGGCTTTGACAAGCTTTTGAGCGAAGAAACGGGTTTGCCTGTCCATGTTGCTGAAGATCCGCTCAGCGCAGTGGCGGAAGGGACTGGCAAATGCCTCAATGAACTTAAATTCTTGCGCCAAGTGGCCTCGGCAGACCGCCAGTGGCGCTAGGAAGAATTGCGGATTGGCGATTCCGGATTGCGGACTGATTTCGGTGCTTCCGCAGATGTCGATCTTCCTTAGTCCACAAACTCCAATCCGAAATCCGCAATTGCGATGAGCCGCACGAACATCATCGCGCTGCTGATTTTCGGCGCAATTCTGGGATACTTTCTCAGCTTCGGCCCGACGGCCACGCAGAAGTTCAAGGCTGGCGTCTATCAGTTGCTGGCACCATTTTTCACTGGCGGCTCTGGATTAAAAAAACAGCTTACATCGGTGCGTACAGGCTTGAAGTCGCTTGACCAATTAGAGCGCGAAAATGCTGGCTTACAGGTGGAAAATCGAGAGCTGAGAGCAACTAATCAGGGTCTGCGTGATGCCGAGAACGAGGTGAATCGCTTGCGTCATGCGCTCAATTATCGCGAGCGTTCAGTCTTTAAGTTAATCGCCGCTGAAATTGTCGCGCGTGATTCCTCGACCTGGTGGCGAACGGTTACGATTAACCGTGGCAAGAGAGATGGCATCGAAATCGACATGCCTGTCGCGACGGACGAGGGTTTAATAGGAAAAATAACGACCGTGAGCGACAGCGTCTCGATTGTATTGCTGGTTTCCGATGAAAACTGCCGGGTCGCCGCAAAGGTCGAAGGAAGCCGAGAACAGGGGATCGTATCTGGCGAGCGCGTGACAACGGGACTCACCCCGTCCTTGAATCTGAATTTTTTGTCAAAACAGGCCGACCTGAAGCCTGGCCAAAAAGTTTATACTTCAGGAGTTGGCGGCGTGTTCCCGTCGGGTTTGCTGATCGGTGTTGTAAAAACTTTCCGTGTTCGAGAACTGGATGGGCAAGCGCAGCTCACGCCCGCAGTCGATCTGTCGCATCTGGAGGACGTGTTCGTAGTAACTGGCCGAAAATGATTTTCTTTTTTGTTTTGCTCCTACTGGTGCTGATGGCGCAGATTGCCGAGTTTTTTATTCCAGCGCTGCCGTGGCTCTACAATGCGCACGTGTACATCGTACCGGTGATTGTCTTTTACGGCGCGATGGCCCTTCCCTTTCCTCTCATGCTGGCGCTTGCCCTGTACGCAGGAGTTTTACTGGATGCCGTTACCGTGCAGGTGATCGGGGCCAAAGTTGAAATTTCAACTGGATCATCGATACTGATTTACGGTGTGCTGGCGGGAGTAATGCATGGCCTGAGACCGCTCTTTGCACGCGGTCGTTGGGAAGTGCACTGCGTCTTGAGCGGCGTTTTCACCTCATTGATAGTTCTGGCGCAATATTTGATGATCACATTTCGTCGCGGCTCTTTTATTTTTACCCGCGAAATTTGGTGGCAGATCGGCGGGCCTGGTCTCGTTGCCATGGCGATGGCCCCGGTCCTGTTCTGGTTCCTGCAATGGATAGGACGGATTACTGCCTATTCGTATCAACCTGAAAGGGGGCGGCTTGAATGAGCAGGCGCCGTATTACTTCGCGTGTGCGGATTCAACTTCTCGGACTTTTGATGCTGATGGGCCTGGGCGCTCTCGGCCTCAAGCTTTGGTGGATTCAGGTAGCGCATGGCCAGGAATGGACTTCGCAGCTCCGCGGTAGCTCTCAGGCGACGGTGCGCATCCCCTCGGTGCGCGGCGAGATCAAAGATCGGAACGGACTGAGTCTCGTCCAAAACCGGGCGAGTTATGAGGTCGATTTTTATCTGCCGGAAATGGTCAAAGGCTATCGCGAACGCTTTGGTCACCCGCCTGTCACCGAGTATCGAGCAACCATTAATGGAATGCCGAAAGACATGAAGGAGCCGGACATCATCAAGATCGTCAATAATGGCGTCGTTCCACGCCTCAATGACCTGGATCTGGCGCGTGATTACAACGCGGGCAAGTTGCAAAAACATTATCGCAACGATACCGAAGTTCCGTTTTCCTACGTTAAAGACATCGATTTTCCAACTTTGGCGAAATTTTCCGAGCATGATGTCGGGTTGCCGGGAGTGGAACTCGCGCTCAAACCCGTGCGTTCTTACGTTTACGGCGCGCTTGCCTCGCATCTTCTGGGTTATGTCGGCATGCCGGATGATGTCGATAAAGAGGACGCAAAGAAATTCACGTTTTACCAGGGCGACTTTGAAGGGAAATCGAACATCGAAAAGATGATGGACGAGTATCTGCGCGGGAAACCCGGGGTGCGTTATCTGCGGCGCAATGCAAAGGGCACCATTGATGGCATCCTGCGCGAAGATCCCGCGGAGCAAGGCGCCAATGTTTTCCTGACGATCGACGCGCGCATTCAGGCGATTACGGAGGAGGCGCTGCGCGCCGTGAGCCGGGCAGGCGCGGTAGTTGTCGATCCAAACAATGGCAACATCCTGGCGATGGTTACTGTTCCATCATTTGATCCCAATACTTTCATTCCCAGCATCAAGGCGAAGGATTGGCAAGCGCTGCAAAAAGACGAGGGCGATCCGCTGGTCAACCGTGCAATTAGCTGCTTGCCGCCGGGCTCAACGTTCAAGCTCATCACGGCACTCGCCGGTCTGCGCGGCACGAAGATTCTCTCAGGCGCCAAATATAGCTGCGGTGGCGGTGTGAGTTACGGCGATCACTTTTTCCGATGTTGGGTAGCCGAAAAACATTATACGCACGGGACCATCGGACTCGCCGATGCGCTCAAGGTGTCGTGCGACTCCTTTTTCTATCAGTATGGTAACGCGGCTGGCATTCAATCGATTGACGCGGTTGGCAAAATGTTGGGCATCGGCCAAGAATCGGGCCTGCAACTGTCAGGTGAGCAAACCGGCAATATGCCGGGGCCTGAGTGGATGCAAATTCACCATCCCCAGGAGAGGTGGTCGCAGGCGCAAACGGCCAATGTTTCGATCGGCCAGGGCTACACGCTTGTCTCGCCTCTGCAATTGGCGATGGCCTACGCGACGATCGCAAACGGCGGCGTGTGCTATTACCCCCGGCTGGTGGATCGAGTTTTGAAGCCGGACGGCTCGCCTGTGCTGGATGAGCATGGAAACGTCGCAGTGCCTCAGACGCCCCGAGTGCGATCGGACTTACGTCAGGAAATCTCAACTGACAAAATTGACCTTGTCCGTAAAGGCCTTTGGAAAGTTGTTAACGAAGATGGAGGGACCGGCGGCCGCGCGCGTTTGAAAGATTGGGTGGTAGCGGGGAAAACCGGCACTGCGCAGGCCACCGACCGTGGCCACGAGGAAAACGTGGCGTGGTTTGTGTGTTTCGCGCCATTTGATCATCCGAAGTATGTCGTCGCGGTGATGGTGCAGGGCGCGTCTGGCCACGGCGGCGAGGTCGCCGGACCGATCGCTACACGCATTCTCGAACGCACGCTCGCGCAGGATGAAGGAAAGTTCGATATGCAGGTCGCCTGGCTCGCACCTGCACATCACGCCAATCCGCTCCAATTGATCAAAGCAGTGACCTATCACGACACGGGAGGCAATCTTGGAAGCGACGACGAAGAAGACGCCGGCGATTCGCAAAATGCCACGGCGCAGATGGCTAGCTCGGATGCATCGCCTGATGTCGAACCGGAAGCAGATTCTCAGGGCAAAGTGCGTCGGCGAGGCCCTGCTGCTGCGGCCCGTCCTCTACCCGCTGCGACGCCAGCTCCCCGAAATTTCTTCCAACGGATCTTTGGAATGCATCCGCGCCAGGCGCCCGCGCCTCCGCCACCGCCACCTAACCGCCGGCGTGGAACACCACCACGATGAACACCCGACCAGAACCATCGCCGCAGTGCATTTGGTCAGTTCCGCTTCTGATCGGACAACCTATTTCGTTTTATGATAGACAAAGTAAGAAAACTTTTGGGTCTTTCCTCACGAAAGACCGGCAAAAAGCTCATTCTCAGCGTGGAAAAACTCGAGTCCCGGGTTGCCCTGCTCGAGAATGGCCGGCTCGAGGAGTACAGTGTCGAGCGTAAGAGCTCACGGAATATCGTCGGCAGCGTTTATAAGGGTAAAGTCAAAAATATCGAGATGGGGTTGAAAGCGATGTTTGTCGACATCGGCTTCGAGAAAAATGCGTTCCTCCATTTTTGGGACGCAATTCCGGCTGCGCTCGACAGCGGCATTGAGGAAATTGATCGCCGTGGGAGCAAGCGGCCGCGAAAACGGATCACGGTAAAAGACATCCCGAGTATTTATCCCGTCGGCTCGGATGTCATTGTTCAGGTAACCAAGGGGCCCATTGGCACAAAAGGACCAAGGGTAACTACGAATCTCAGTTTTGCCGGGCGCTACCTGGTGCTGATGCCGTTCAGCGACCGTAGCGGTATCTCGCGAAAAATTGAGAATCAGAAGGAGCGCGAACGATTGCGCAAGATTGTCCGGGAATTGGAAATTCCCGACGGCGTTGGAGTCATTATCCGCACCGTAGGGGAAGGCCAGCGGGCAAGGTATTTTGTGCGGGATCTGCGTTTTCTTCTCGATCAGTGGGCCCAGGTCGAGCAGCTCATTCGTGGGGAACCAGCTCCCTGCCGTCTTTTTGAGGAGCCGGATTTGGTCGGACGGACAGTGCGCGATTTTCTCACTGAGGAAATCGACGAAGTCCTTTGCGACGACCGCGCGTCAACGGAACGAATGATCGAAATGATCGGCCAGATTTCCCGACGCGCCCGGAACCGCGTGCAGCATTACGATGGTGCGATCCCGATCTTCGAAACGTACGGCGTGCAAAAACAAATCGATGACGCTTTTCATCGGCAAGTTTGGCTGAAATGCGGTGGCTATATTGTGATTGACGAGACCGAGGCACTGGTTGCAATTGACGTGAATACGGGCCGAAACAAAGGCGGGCGCGACGTGGAGAAAACTATCTTGCAAACCAACCTGGAGGCCGCAGATGAAATCGCGCGACAGCTTCGTTTACGCAATATCGGTGGGCTGATCATAGCCGATTTCATCGATATGAAGAGCCGTAAGGACCAGCAGGCAGTTTACAGTTTGATGAAGGAGCGGCTCAATCGCGACAAAGCAAAGACGCATGTTCTGGCGATTTCGCAGCTGGGTTTGATGGAGATGACCCGCCAGAGAGCGCAGGAAAGCCTGAGCGACACGATTTACGAGAATTGTCCCTACTGCGGCGGACGCGGCGTCGTAAAAACCTCCATGACCACCAGCGTAGAATTACATCGGACTCTCAATACTGTCATGCGCAAGTATCAGGACAGTATTCATGATATCCGGGTAATTCTGAATCCAGGTGTACTGAAACGGTTGAAGGAGGAAGATGAAGAATTGCTGGTGGAGTTGGAGCGCCGTTACGCTGGCCGGCTCACCTTTCGCGGTGACCCTACATTTCACCACGAAAAGTTTATCATCACCGACGCAAACACAGGTGCGGAACTCCACGCGTAAGGCGATGCCTTACAGTAAAAAACTCTTGCAATTTGCGATGGCCTGTCCAAAAGTCGGGCATCCAGAGTAATGGCGAGTTTCGTTGTTACCTTGCGTGCTCCAAAGGAGTGTTTGGAGCTTGAAAACTGAGGGGAGACTTAACCAAAGGAGAAATAAGATGAGAAGATTGGTTTTGGGGCTGTTATGCGTCGCTACAATCACTTCGGTAGCGGTTGCTGGGACTGAAACGTATTCCGGAAAAGAGATGAAACAGGTGGCGCCGCCACCTTGCCCGCAATGGTACGCAGACAACGAATTTAACGTGAGTCTTTGGGGTACCTACCTGTTCCCAGGAAACAGCTGGGCAAATGATCGCTACCTCCAAGCTGCCAATGCTTGGGGCGGTGGTGGAGACTTCAAATACTTCTTCCACCGGTACTTCGGTGTCGGTATCGAGGGGTGGGCAGTGGATACCAGGCGCGCGTTTGAGGATGTCTTTATCGATCCTAGTACCGGCGTTTTTGATGTCGATACTCGACACGAGCGCCGTGTGGTGGGTTCTGTGCTCGGCACATTGACGCTGCGCTACCCGATCCCGTGCACGCGCTTCTCGCCCTACATTTTTGGTGGAGGCGGCGGAATCTTTGGTGGCGGCGAAAAGACGAATGTTGTCGCACACGACGGAATCATTCGCACTGAACAAACAGGTTCCGAGTCGCGGGCAATCGGCCAGGTCGGCGGCGGCATCGAAGTTCGCTTCACGCCGCACATTGGCTGGGTCAACGATTTTAGTTGGAACTTTGTGGACGGGCCCCACAACAACTTTGGTATGGTTCGCAGTGGGATTAATTTCGCGTTTTAAAGGACCGAAAATCATTTTTGTCAAAGCGGCGTCCGGAATTTCGGATGCCGCTTTTGTTTGTACGCGATTGGCGTTTGCGAACGCGGCCATGGGCACGAAATTATCGTGATGTCATTCGTCGAAACCCTGGACGATCTGGCTCTGAAGAGATCGGAACTCGTCAAGCGATTCGAGCACCTGATTGGTCCGAAATCGGATCGAAAGCTCGAAGCGATGGCGCAAACTTCGCGTGCCCTTACGCTACAGAATTTTGGACGAACGATGCACCTGTTCGCTCCGCTCTATCTTTCCAACGAATGCATCAACAATTGTCGGTATTGCGGTTTCTCGCGCGACAATCCGATCCTTCGCGTCACGCTCGATGTCGATGAAGTCGTTGCCGAAGCGCAGCATCTCGCGCGTCAGGGATTTCGTCAGATTCTTCTTGTCACGGGCGAGCACCCAAAATTTGCGGGCCGCGACTATCTCGCCGAATGCGTTCGCGCGCTCGCTCCTGATTTTTCTTCAATCTCCATCGAGGTAGGCCCGATGGAGGCGGAAGATTATGTGCCGATTGTGGAGGCTGGCGCCGAAGGGCTCGTTGTTTATCAGGAGACGTACAATCGCGGCGTTTATGCGGAAATGCATACCGCAGGACCGAAACGCGATTTTAATTTTCGGCTCGATTGCGTCGAGCGCGGTTATGCGGCGGGTTTTCGCCGGCTCGGCATCGGCGCGCTCATCGGTTTATCGCGCTGGCAGGACGAAGCGATCGCGTTAGCTGCGCACTTGGAACATCTGTTCAAACACTGCTGGCAGGCGCAAATTACTGTGAGCCTGCCTCGTTTGCGTCCCGCGGCCGGCGAATTTCGTCCGTTTTTTTCCATGACTGACCGCGAACTGACGCAATTGGTTTGCGCGTTACGTATTACTTTCCCGCAGCTCGGCATTGTGTTGAGCACCCGCGAGCGCGCGCCCCTGCGGGATTCGCTGGCGTTAATCGGGGTAACGATGATGAGCGCCGGCAGTCACACGGAGCCTGGCGGCTACACCCGACGCGGGCGCGAACATTTGCATCGCACCGTACATGGCCGCATCGTCGCGCCCGAATACAACGACGGCGAAGATCAAATCGCG
>DATIOX010000017.1:0-3099 GCA_035472675.1 Candidatus Dormiibacterota bacterium | reverse complement strand
GGCGCGACGAGATGAAACCGGTCCGCGAGTTGCGGGATGAGATCACGGAACATGTGGCCGGCCGTTGGAAAGCCATGCAACAACAGAATCGTTGGAGCGTCCTTCGGCCCCGCCTCCCGATAGAAGACTTTGATGCCGTCGACATCGACCTTGCGGAAGCTGACAGTGCCCATGGAAAATCCTTTCCTTCTATGTGAACCGCACGCTGCGCGTATAGGTAACGTGCTAGCGTACCTTGTCAATGGCACTTGGAGGCTTAGTCCTCAGGCTCGCGTTCCGCTGCCGTACTGATTAACGATTTACACCCGAGAAATACAGACTCAAATTTGGGCATGACCTATCTTGTCGTCCTTTGGCTGCTTTGTGCAGCTGCTTTGCTTTCTTCGCCCGTTCGGGCGCAGTCTGCCGACACCGCTGCCATCACCGAGATCGCCCGGCTTGCCAAGGTGCTCGCAGGAGATTGGAACACAGTGGAGATAGTGCAGCACGGTCAGCCTGTTCCGAAAGGCGCCGGCCGCCGCGGCACAGCACACGTGAGGCTGACTGGCGGTGGGACTGCGCTGGTTTCCGAGGGGCATTCCGTTGGTACCGTCGGGGGCGATTTGCGCTGGTTCATTACGATCTGGTGGGATTCGAACGCGAAGACCTATCGCTTTCTCACTTGCTTCAAAACGCCCGCTGATGCCGGTTGCGAACTGCGGGGTACGGCGCATTGGGAAGGCCACACATTTGTCAATGATTACGAGGAAGTGATCGATGGTAAGCGGACCAGGATTCAAGATCTCTGGACTGATGTTACGCCCAACTCGCACACACTGATCGAAGCGCAGGATACCGGCAACGGCGTTATGAAGCCCTATGTCGTGTCCCATACCACTCGACAATAACAAGCGACTGCTCACATCATGCTGTGAGGCGCGCTTCTATTGCAGGAAAATCTGCATGTTCTGACAGTCAAAGGTCACCGCGTATGGCTTGAGGAAATCGTGGCCGACCATGCCTGCAAGGTGAAAGCCAAACATGTTTTCCCACGGAAAAGGTCCATCGTAAAGACCGGGGACGTTCTCTTCCTTTACGTCTCCAAAGGAAACTTGATGCACGGCGTATGGCACGATTTTCAGCTTTCCGCCTCCGCCGGCTCCTTCCGAAGCTTTCTTTTCGTCGAGCTTGATCCCGGCTTTTTTGATAACCGACTCCGCCAACTTAACACCCGCGTCCGTCAGTCCTGTGTCAACGAAGAGAAGCGCAGGCGGGAGCGCCTCGATGCGACCCCAGCCCACCATGAAGTGATCGCTCGCCAGCCAGATAGGAACTACGACTCTCTTGCCTGGTGATTTTGTGAACTGTTCCAGGCTCTCGACAGTCTTTCGGCGCAGCACAAGCTCGCCGCGTGGATAATCCATCGTCGTCAGGAAATGGTAAAACAGAGTAGTCCCGATGATTCCGTCGATTTGTTTCACTCCGAATCCTTTCGAGAGTTGGCGCAGGGGAAGCATTGCAACGGGCAGGTTCTTGACGGTCCAGTCGCCGATTGTGAGTGACTCAATCCGCCCGTTCTGAACCTCAGCGTGCTGCCCGCCGGAAAAGGTGCCTTGCACCGCCCCGAATTGCGGGACGCCAAGCTCCTTGGCGAAGTCCGTGTCGAGCGCGACCTCTGACCCTCCGGTATCGATGAAGAAGGTGACTTCGTCGCCACCGTTTATGCGCACGTTAACTATCGGCAGCGGATCGGTTTTTAAGAACTTCAGACGTGTACTCATCCCATTGCCATGCAATTCATAGGGCGTCTGCCCCTTGAAGCTCTCCAACTTCGCAACGTTGAGTGCCGGATACTGCGAAATAAGCAGCTTGTTACTGCCTACATCTACGCCCCCCAGCGAAGCCGCTGCTTTTTGAAAATCGTCGCGACGATAAAACGCCTCGGCGAGCATGACTTTCGCGTCGGTGTCATTCGGCCGTAAAGTTATCGCCTTTTCCAGCCATTTCTGCGCATCCTCCAGCCGGTTGGAAAGCAATGCGATCCGACCCAAGTGGAGGGTTGCTGAGTAGTCGTTAGGGTTTTGAGCGACGATCCGAGAGTAGAGTTCGCCAGCCTCGGCAAATTTCCCAAGCTGAAAGAGTTGATCGGCCGATTCAATTCCTGACTGCGTGGGCTGGGGTGCGGCTTGAGCTAACAAATTACAAGACGCGCTGGTTATGGCTAGGGCGATGAAGCCTCTGGCAAATTTCATTTGGATTTCCGTGACAGCGTTACAGCGCGCAAACGTACACAGTCCACGAGGTTTGTCGTTCGTGATCTCGCGCGCCGAACCACAACGAGAGGTTTTTCCGTTGTGGCCATGCGCGTGTGCAATCCCGATGTTTGCTTGGAATCAATCGCTGCTGAGATTATCAGCGGCTTTACTGATTGGTGTTGACCAATTCCGGTGCAGGTCCGTCACCGCGGATTCGTCCTACGGCGAATTTGCTCGCTTCAAGTCCACCACGGGACGGACTCGCTGCGGCGAGCTGTGCGTTCACTTTTTGGATTTGCGCTGACTGCTCTTTCACGGTTGCTGCGAGGCGGTCATCCCAGATTTTAACTCTGCTATTGTTTTTTCCTGTTCCTGGACCTTGCGATGCTCTTTGAGGAACTCGTTAAGCAACATCGCGTTCACCGCGTCGTAGCGCACGGTGTAGGGTTTTCCTTCTTTATCCCGCACGACCAAATCACGGTTCACCTTTTCCACCTCTTCGGCCACGAGTCCGAACTGCGATGTGCCCGTTGCATCAATTTCCTTCTTGTAACGGAACGCGACCGGCTTAAGACCAAAAAGCGCTTCGCTAGCCTTGTCCATCGGCTTGATCTGATCCTTGAACCCGGGCGGACGAAGTCATTGTTCCGAGCTTATTGTCTGAGTTAATGAGGACCGGAATTCCGTTGGCAGACGTTTGTCCGAAAATGCTTTTGATGCGTCCTCGTGGTGGGCAATCCTTCACTAAGGACCGCGCAAGATACTGCCGATCTGATCCTTAATTTGGCATGGCCTATACAGCAACTCCGACGCTGAGCGCAAAACCGTAAAGCTACGCCTGCATCACGCCGGAGGTGAGCCAGTG
>DATIOX010000016.1:0-3656 GCA_035472675.1 Candidatus Dormiibacterota bacterium | reverse complement strand
CGCGGATCGACCTTCGAGATATCGTGGGCGCCGCTGGTTTCAAGCAGAACAGTATAACCGGCATCACACAACATCGACATCAACGGCAACACGTTCTTCTGGAGCAACGGCTCGCCTCCGGTGATCTCGACCAAAGGACAGCCGAATCCTGCGATCGTATCTACAATCTTGTTCAGAGTTTGTTTCTTTCCCTCGTAAAAGGCATACTCGGTATCACAATAGTTGCAGCGCAGATTGCAGAATGTCAGCCGCGCAAACACACAGGGTTTTCCTACCCACGTGCTTTCACCCTGAATTGAGTGATAGACTTCGTTAATCGTCAGCGTCTTTTCGCGCTCGGGCATCACGTTAGAAACGTCTTACGCGAAGAATCGCAAAGCAAGTAACCCTAAGGCGCGGCGCAAGCAGCAATCGCTCTGGCTTGACGCTCCAACCGGCGTCCATAATCTGAAATTCCGCGGCAAGCCGCATTTGATCTGGGGTCGCGTTGAGGACAACGCGTTCCACTGTTCCTGTAACATGTTTGTAGTGTGAATGTTTTAGCAGTTTTTTATCGGTCGTCAGTTGGGAAAAAAATGATCGTCGCGGTTACCGGCATCATTCTGATCCTTTTCGTGGTCGGACATTTGCTCGGGAATCTGCAAATTTTCATCGGCCCGGACTGGATCAACGACTACTCCCAACATCTGCGCGACCTCGGTCCGCTGCTTTGGTTGATCCGAATTTTTCTGTTGGCCAATGTCATTATTCACATCTACGTGACGATCCAATTGGCAATCGAAAACCGGCGTGCCCGCCCTGAGCGGTACATCGACAAGAGCTACGTCAAAGCAACGTTTGCGTCCCGTCACATGGTGATGAGCGGACTGATCGTGCTGGCATTTATCGTTTATCACCTCGCGCATTTCACGGTGCGCGTTACGGATCCCAGGTTTGGCTTACTTAAGGCTGATCCGCTCGGGCACTACGACGTTTACTCCATGATGGTATACGGATTTCAAAATTATTATGTGTCGGGCTTTTACATCCTCGGATTGTTTTTGCTCGCGCTTCATTTAAGCCACGGATCTTCCAGCTTCTTCCAATCGCTTGGATTGAATGATAAGAAACTGACACCACGCCTTGCTGTGGCAGGTCGAATTTTCGCGTGGCTTATCTTCGTTGGATATGCGTCCATCCCGGTGGCTGTCCTGCTCGGGTGGGTTAAACCGGCCCAACAGCTATGATTGGAAGGTTCGACTCCAAGATTCCACCTGGTCCGCTCGCCCAGAAATGGCGAAACCATCGCGACCATTCGCGATTGGTTAGCCCGAACAATCGGAGAAAGTTCGAGATCATTGTTGTGGGAAGCGGTCTGGCCGGTGGGTCGGCTGCGGCGACGCTGGGCGAGTTGGGTTATCGAGTAAGATGTTTTTGCTTTCAGGATTCGGCGCGACGCGCGCATTCGATTGCGGCCCAGGGTGGGATCAACGCAGCGAAAAATTATCAAAACGACGGCGACAGCGTTTACCGATTATTTCACGACACGATCAAGGGCGGCGATTTTCGTTCCCGTGAAGCCAACGTGTATCGCCTGGCTGAAATCAGCAACAACATCATCGACCAATGCGTCGCGCAGGGGGTGCCGTTCGCCCGCGAATACGGAGGGCTGCTGGCTAATCGTTCCTTCGGCGGTGCCCAGGTGTCGCGTACATTCTACGCACGCGGACAGACCGGTCAGCAGCTTCTACTCGGGTGTTATCAAGCGCTTTGCCGACAAATCGCGGCCGGCACGGTCCAGATGTTTCCGCAAACGGAGATGCTCGATCTCGTGATTGTCGAGGGACATGCCAAGGGAATTGTTACTCGGAGCTTGTGTTCCGGAAACATTGAAAGACACGCCGCGGATGCTGTCGTGCTCGCCACCGGCGGATATGGAAACGTGTTTTATCTCTCGACCAACGCACGGGGGTGCAATGTCACGGCGACCTATCGCGCTTTTAAGAGAGGCGCGCTCTTCGCGAATCCGGCGTTCACACAGATTCATCCCACCTGCATCCCGGTCGGTGGCGAATATCAATCGAAGCTTACGCTCATGTCCGAATCGCTCCGGAATGATGGACGCGTCTGGGCTCCGAAACGTAAGGAAGATCGCAACAAGGTACCCGGCGAAATCCCCGACACAGATCGCGATTATTATCTCGAACGAAAATATCCGAGCTACGGCAATCTCGCGCCGCGCGATATCTCCTCGCGCGCAGCAAAAGAAGTTTGCGACGAAGGCCGCGGCGTGGGTCCCGGCGGACGCGGCGTTTATCTCGACTTTGCCGACGCGATCAAACGCCTGGGTGAACATACAATTCGCGAGCGCTATGGAAATTTGTTCGAGGTCTATGAAAAGATCACCGGCGAAGACGCCTACAAAGTGCCGATGCGGATTTACCCCGCTGTTCACTACACGATGGGCGGTCTCTGGGTGGATTATGACCTAATGAGCAATGCGCCCGGGTTGTTTGTGATCGGCGAAGCGAATTTTTCCGATCACGGCGCAAACCGGCTCGGCGCGAGCGCTCTCATGCAGGGCTTGGCTGATGGATATTTTGTTTTGCCCAACACGCTGCCGAATTATCTCGCGGGGCAGATGGGAAAGCGGCCGTCGTCGGATTCTCCGGAGTTCCGAGAAAGTGAAAAAGATGTTCGTGCCAGAATCGAGAAACTGCTCAACGTCAACGGCACTCGTTCGGTCGATTCGTTCCATCGGGAGCTTGGCCTGCTTCTCTGGGAGAAATGCGGAATGTCGCGCCACGAAAGGGGATTGCGCGAGGCGCTCAAAAAAATCCCCGAACTTCGCGAACAATTCTGGCACGAGGTACGAGTCCCGGGGGACGGCGATGATTTCAATCAATCTTTGGAACGCGCCGGACGTGTTGCCGATTTCCTGGAATTCGCCGAGCTGATGTGTATCGATGCGCTGGAGCGCGACGAATCCTCTGGCGCGCATTTTCGCGAAGAACACCAGACCGCGGAAGGCGAAGCACTGCGCGACGATGAAAACCACGCCGCGGTGTTCGCCTGGGAATTTCAAGGCGATGGAAAACCGCCGATATTGCATCGCGAGCCGCTCAATTTCGAAACAGTGCATCTAACGCAGAGAAGCTATAAATGATCACCTTTGTCATTCCGAGCGAAGTCGAGAATCCCGTTGCGAAACCCTGGGTTATCTCTACGAAATCCTGCGTCTCCGCTCTGCTTGGCTCAGGATGACGTGAGAATATGAATTTCAGACTCAAAATCTGGCGCCAAAAAAATCGACAAACGCCAGGCAAACTCGTCGATTACGAAGTGCGCGACATCTCGCCGAACACGTCGTTTCTCGAAATGCTCGACATTCTCAATGAGACTTTGGTCAGAGGCGGAAAGGAACCAATCGCATTCGACTCCGATTGCCGCGAGGGTATTTGCGGCACCTGCTCGCTCACGATCAATGGCGAACCACACGGACCCGATCATCCTGGCGCGGTGTGCGAACTTTACATGAGAAAGTTTCGCGACGGTGCGACGATCACAGTCGAGCCTTTTCGCGTAGGATCGTTCCCGCTTGTGAAAGATTTGGTAATCGATCGCGGCGCGCTGGATCGCATTGTGCAAGCCGGTGGATTCATTTCCGCGCGCGCCGG
>DATIOX010000015.1:0-3159 GCA_035472675.1 Candidatus Dormiibacterota bacterium | reverse complement strand
GCGATATTTGGCGTGCCAGCTTCGAATCGATGCGGCGCTTTCTTAAACGTGCTCTTTTCCAAAGCGACGCTCACAATCATTTCACCGCCGCCGTGCCAGGGCGGTATGGAATCTAAAATCTCCTTTCGCGCATAAAGTGCGCCGATCCCAGTCGGTCCACACATTTTGTGGCCGGAGAAGGCCATGAAATCGCAGCCCAACTCGCACACGTTGATCGGTAAGTGTCCCACGCTTTGTGCCGCATCCACCAGCGTGAGGGCGCCAACGGCGTGCGCTTTCTCACACAACTCGGCCACAGGATTAATTGTGCCCAGGGAATTCGAGATGTGTGTAAAGGCAAACAGCTTGACCTCTGGCGTAAGTAATTTGGGAACCTGTGCGAGATCCAAAGTCCCATCATCGAGAACCGGCACGAAGCGCAGCCGCGCTCCCGTTCGTTCCGCTAACAACTGCCAGGGAACCAGATTGCTGTGATGCTCCATTTCCGTCAGGAGAATGACGTCTTCTTCGTGAATGAATTTTCCGCCCCACGCCTGGGCCACCAGATTGATGCTCTCAGTGGTTCCGCGTGTGAAGATGATTTCATCTGCGCTCGGGGCGCCGATGTATTCCGCAACACGCTTCCGTGCCTTTTCGTAAGCTTCTGTCGCGCGCGAACTCAGAGTATGCAGTCCACGATGGACATTTGCATTGTCATGTTCATAGAAATTCCGAAGCGCCTCGATCACGGCCCGCGGCTTCTGTGAGGTCGCCGCGCTATCAAAATAGATCAGAGGATGGCCATGCGCCTGTTCGCGGAGGATCGGGAAATCTTCGCGAAGGCTCTTCCAATCCACGGTGGTGTCAGCAACCTTGTGCACCCCATAATCTGCTCCGCGCAAGGCAGCGCGCTACTTTATTTGAAGATGAGCGAGGTTTTGGTAACAGCCGCTCGAAGGTGGAACGTGTTGTCCTCAACGCGTTGGCTAAGTTATTGCGACTTTGCCGCCCCGATTTTCTTACTCCCTCAGCGACTGCTTGAACCATCGTCTTCGGAGGAGCCGATCCACCTTTGCAGGCATGTCCGTTTACCGCTATTTCAATTCTTCGTTCACTTCGGCAAAGGCGTTCACCGCGAATTCCAAATCTTCGCGTGAATGCGCTGCTGACACCTGTGTGCGGATCCGCGCCGTGCCATGCGGGACGACCGGGTAAAAAAAGCCGATGACGTAAACGCCTTTCTCAAGCATTCGAGCAGCGAAGCTTTGTGACTTGGCAGCGTCACCAATCATGATCGGGACAATAGGGTGAACGCCGGGCTTGATCGTGAGGCCACGCTCTGTCAACGCGGCACGGAAATACGTCGTGTTTTGTTCAAGCTTGTCGCGCAGTTCAGTGGATGCGCTGAGAAGCTCGAGCGCCTTCAGTGATGCCGCGACCACAGGCGGTGCGATCGTGTTGGAAAACAAATAGGGACGCGAGCGTTGCCTTAGCAGGCCGACAATTTCTTTGCGCCCACTGGTAAAACCGCCGCTCGCGCCGCCGAGCGCCTTGCCAAGTGTGCCAGTGATGATGTCGATCTTGCCCATCACACCGCGATATTCGTGGGTGCCTCGTCCTGTCTTACCGAGAAATCCGGTCGCGTGCGCGTCGTCTATCATCGTAACCGCGTCGTATTTCTCCGCGAGCTCAACAATCGACTTGAGGTCGGCAATAGTTCCGTCCATCGAGAAACAGCCGTCCGTTGCGATTAGTCGAAAACGCGCATCCTTTGCAGCGCGGAGTTGGGCTTCGAGATCGGCCATGTCGTTGTGCTTGTAACGAAAGCGTTGCGCTTTGCAGAGCCGGATGCCATCGATGATGCTGGCGTGATTCAATTCATCGCTAATCACCGCTTCTTTGTCGGTGAGCAGTGTCTCGAACAAGCCGCCGTTTGCGTCGAAACAGGACGGGTAAAGAATCGTATCTTCGGTACCGAGGAATTTGGTAAGCGCTGCTTCGAGTTCCTTATGAATGTCCTGTGTGCCACAAATAAAACGCACACTCGCCATCCCAAATCCGTGCGTCTCGAGAGCCTCTTTCGCCGCAGCGATCAGCGCGGGATGATCTGCCAGCCCTAGATAATTGTTCGCACACATGTTGAGCACGCGTTTGCCGCCCGTGATCGCAATGTGGGCATCCTGCGGACTCGTGATGACACGCTCGGTTTTAAAAAGACCTTGCGCCTTAATTTCTTCGAGAGTTTGAGCCACCTGATTTTCGAATTCGGAAACCATGGAGTCCACAGATTACACAGATTTCGGCCGGGCGGAAAAGAAACACAAAGCCGCAGAACGGAGCCGCCGGGACGCGAACGACATGGACGGGCAGCCCGGAGAGCGAGCGAATGGGAATTCGCGAGTCATTACGCGGATTAATAAAATGGCGAAGCAGCAATGTCGAATGACAAGGAAATTGAGCTTCGACTTATCCCCATTGTCGGTGCCAGATTTTGAGGCGCAATCGTAACCTCCTAGCAAAAACATCATAAATAGGGACTTGCGCGCCTTGTGAATAACTGTTAATAAGTTCCCCGGTGTTTCGCCTTGACCTACGCTGAACGTCGTAATCTTGCCTGGGCCATTCTCGCGGCGTTTGTCGCCATCATTCTGCTCAGTGGCTGCGGGACAAGTCACCATGCGCTGCCTGCTTACGAGGCGCCACTGGCAAAAACGGACTTTCAACATGTCCGCACGACAGCATACACGCACACCGAGTCAGACCATCGCGAGTACGGGAATCACAATGCTCTGGGCGGGGAATTGCAGGCGGCTGGCCCACCCATCCACCGAGCCGAAGTAACGCCGCGCGCGATTCCCGTTGATGGTGTGCCACGCGCGATGCCCGTGGACGAGAGCGGTTCGTTTTCACCACAGCTCCAACCATTCTCGATGGAAGAAAAGCGAACAGTCACGCGCACTACGAAACGCGGGACGAAAACAACCCGCAGCGTGAAGCGTGCCGTTGTAGTCTCCAAACCGCGTATTGGCAGCGCTGCAGCTGATTGGTCGCGCTGGCCGGCGGGCACGGCCTTCCGACTGGTTTCCACCGGACAAATTTATCGCGTTGACGATTATGGCTGGGCTCTCGCTGGTCGCAACACGATTGATCTATACATGCCCAATCAACGTGAAATGAATT
>DATIOX010000014.1:0-10502 GCA_035472675.1 Candidatus Dormiibacterota bacterium | reverse complement strand
GGCGTGCAAGCGTGCAAGGCGTTGCGCGAGGAAGGCTATGTGGTCGTGCTGGTGAATTCCAACCCGGCCACCATCATGACCGATCCAGAATTCGCGGATCGCACCTATATCGAGCCGATCACTCCGGAAGTGATCGAGGCGATCATGGAACGCGAAAAACCGGATGCCATTTTGCCTACCCTAGGCGGCCAAACGGCATTGAACGCTGCGATGGAATTGAACCGCAACGGCGCGTTGGCGCGACACGGGGTGAAGTTGATTGGCGCAAACGCCCAGGCGATTGCAAAAGGCGAAGATCGCCAATTATTCAAGGAAGCGATGTTGCGCATAGGGCTGGACCTGCCGCGTTCCGGCGTGGCGCGTTCTCTCGGAGATATCGATCGGATCGTCGGCGAGATCGGAACATTCCCGCTCATTATTCGGCCGGCGTTCACTCTGGGAGGGACCGGCGGTGGCATCGCTTATAATCGCGAAGAGCTCGATGCCATCGTCGCACGCGGGCTCGATCTCTCGCCGGTGCACGAAGTGCTGATCGAGGAATCGCTGGTCGGATGGAAAGAATTCGAGGTGGAAGTGATGCGCGATCGGATGGACAACTGCGTGGTTGTTTGTTCCATCGAGAATTTCGATCCGATGGGTGTGCATACCGGCGACTCGATCACTGTCGCTCCCGTGCAGACGCTCACCGACAGGGAATACCAGTCGATGCGCGACGCCGCGTTCGCCGTTATTCGCGAGATCGGCGTGGAGACCGGCGGGTCGAATATTCAATTTGCGGTGAATCCTGACAACGGCCGGATGGTCGTAATCGAAATGAACCCGCGCGTCTCGCGTTCCAGCGCGCTGGCGTCGAAGGCAACGGGATTTCCGATTGCGAAAATTGCGGCAAAGCTCGCAGTCGGTTACACGCTCGATGAAATCAGGAACGATATCACCCGCGAAACGCCAGCATGCTTTGAGCCGACCATCGACTACTGCGTGGTGAAGGTACCGCGCTTTACGTTCGAAAAATTTCCGCAGGCGGATGCAACGCTCACGACGCGGATGAAAAGCGTCGGCGAAGCGATGGCTATCGGACGGACGTTTAAGGAAGCCTTGCAAAAAGCGCTTCGCAGTTTGGAGATCAAGCGCTTCGGCTTATGCGGCGATGGCGCAAATAAGGATGTCGATGCTGAGACGTTGCGCCTGAAGCTGGCGATCCCGAACGCGGAACGGATTTTTTATTTAGCCCAGGCGTTTCAAGACGGAATGCCAATTGATGAAGTTTTCGAATTAACGAAGATCGACAGGTGGTTTTTGCGGAATGTGCAGCAGATTGTAGAGGAAGACAGCCGTCTTCGGCTGTCACGGCAAGCGGCCGTCCCGGCTGCTCACGAAGGAACAGCCAACCGGCAGGCGAGAAGCCCGTCTGACCCAACACACGAGACGCCTGTTTTCCGCCGCTTCGATGAACAATCGCCGATCAAAATGACGCGCCGTCATTTGCCACACTGGGAGCAGGATGGTGCAACGTACTTCGTTACTTTCCGACTGGCAGATTCAGTGCCGAACTCGTTGCTTGACGAATGGCGGGATCACTTACGGAATTGGCTCAAATTTCATCCTCAGCCGTGGGATTACAAAACGGCGCGCGAATACGAAACGCGCTTTATCGAGGGTCCTGAAAAATGGCTAGATGAAGGCCACGGCGAATGCGTGCTGCGCAACGAACGGGCGGCAGAAATCGTAGCGGATGCCCTGAGCCGCTTTCAGGGCGAACGTTACTGGCTCGATGCGTTTGTGGTCATGCCGAATCACGTGCATGTGCTGGTGCAACCGAAGGTGGGCCATTCCCTTTCTTCGATACTTCACTCATGGAAAAGCTTTTCCGCGCGCACCATCAAGGAGTCATTTAAACACCAGGCCAATGTGTGGATGGAAGAAAGCCATGACCGAATCGTGCGCGATTGGAGCACACTGGCGAATTATCGCGCGTATATCGCCAACAACCCCAAAAAAGCCAATCTGCGAACGGGCGAATTTATTTTGTCGACAGATCATCTCCTCCAGGACGCGGACGAGGAATCGCGAAACGCAGGCGCCCCTCCTGTTATGGCAGACAGGCCTCCGGGCTGTCAAGATACCCAGCAGGCGGGACACCTGTCTGCCATCACAGCCGCGCCGGCTGTTTTCCGATCAACACTACTCCGCGCCAAGAAGCTCGGGTTTTCGGATCGACAACTGGCAGTCGCAAACGGCGTGACCGGGAACGAGATTCGCGCGAAGCGGAAGTCGCTGGGCATCTTGCCTACCTATCGCCTCGTCGATACATGCGCGGCCGAGTTTGAAGCTTACACGCCGTATTACTACTCGACCTATGGAGATGAGAACGAGCGGCGCGAGAGTGGCAAACGCAAGATTATGATCCTTGGCGGCGGACCGAACCGCATTGGGCAAGGCATCGAGTTCGATTACTGCTGTGTACACGCTGCATTTGCCCTGCGCGAGCTCGGATTCGAAACAATCATGGTCAACTCGAATCCGGAAACGGTCTCCACGGATTACGACACGAGCGACAAACTTTACTTTGAACCGCTCACGCTCGAAGACGTGCTCAACATTTATGATCAGGAGAAACCCGAGGGCGTGTTCGTTCAGTTTGGCGGTCAAACACCACTGAATCTGGCGGGCGGATTGAAGGCGGCAGGCGTACCCATTCTTGGCACGCAGCCTGAAAGCATCGAGACCGCAGAAGATCGAGGCTTGTTCGCGGCCATGCTCGACAAACTCGGTCTGCCCCAAACTCCGAACGGATCGGCGACGAGCACCGAAGAGGCCGTCGCGATAGCCAGAAAAATCGGCTATCCAGCACTTGTTAGGCCGAGCTTCGTTCTCGGCGGGCGCGCAATGGAGCTTGTCTATAATGAGGAGGACCTTCGGCGTTACATGGCGAGCGCCATTGAGGTAACACCCGATCGTCCGGTGCTGATCGATCGTTTTCTCGAAGATGCGATTGAGGTCGATGTCGATTGCATTTCGGACGGCGAAACGACCGTGATCGGTGCAATCATGGAGCACATCGAGGAGGCGGGCATTCACAGCGGTGATAGCGCATGCGTCATTCCGACATTTTCATTGTCGCGAGAAGTTCTGGATGAGGTTTCCGCTGCCACAAAGGCGATGGCAAGTGAGTTGAACGTGCGAGGCCTGATGAATGTGCAATTCGCCGTGAAGGGCGACGACGTTTACGTGCTGGAAGTGAATCCACGCGCGTCGCGCACGGTTCCCTTCGTCAGCAAGGCAATTGGTGTCCCGCTTGCAAAACTCGCTGCCAAAGTGATGACCGGAAAATCATTGCGCGAGCTCGGTTTCACAGAGGAAATCGTGCCGAAACACTTTTCCGTGAAAGAAGCGGTGTTCCCCTTTCTGCGCTATGAAGGCCTGGATATTTCGCTCGGGCCGGAGATGAAATCGACCGGCGAAGTGATGGGCATCGATGTGGACCTCGGCCTCGCCTATGCAAAATCGCAGATGGCCGCACCGCCGCCACTGCCAAAAAAAGGAAAAGTGTTCATCAGCGTCAAGGACACGGATAAGGAGGCGGTGATCCCGGTCGCGCGCGAGTTTGTGAAGCTCGGCTTTGAAATCATTTCCACGAGCGGGACTGCAGACGCCCTGACGAAAGCGAAAATCAAAGTGACCAAGGTCTTCAAAATTCACGCAGGCCGCCCAAATGTCCTCGACCGCATCAAGAATGGCGACATCAACTTCATCATCAACACGCCGAGCGGGAAAATTCCGCGCGAACACGAAGTGGTCATTCGCAATGCGGCGCTAGCAGCGAAAATTCCGATCATGACGACGGTGCGCGCGGCGCTGGCGAGCGCGAATGGAATACGGTCACTGCAAAAACGCAAAGTTCAGGTGCGCAGTTTACAAGAATACCATGTTAAATAACGAAATCCGAATGACGAATGACGAAATAAAGCCTAATGCCGAAACTCCAAACTTGAATGCGGCCACGTTGTGGGACTTCGTCATTGTTGTTTCGTCATTCCTTCGTCATTCGGATTTCGAGCTTCGTCATTTTCAATGATCCTGCGTGACAGGGCCGCGCATTCGTGCCACCAATCAGGATGAGATTGCCGATCTTAATAGGATTACTAACTACGGCGCTTGCGACCGCGTTTGCTGCCGAGGAGAAGAAGGAGGAAAAAACTGCAATGAGTACCTCAAACGAAGTCGCTGTGATCAAAACCAACGAAGGCGAAATGGTGGTCCAGTTTTGGACCGATGCCGCGCCAAATACGGTCGAGAATTTTAAGAAGCTGGCTCGTCGAGGGTTCTACGACGGGACGATCTTCCACCGAATCGTCAAGGGGTTCATGATTCAGGGAGGCGACCCAAACTCGAAAGACCCGGCGAAAGAGAGCACTTACGGAGCAGGCGACCCTGGTTACACAATCAAAGCGGAGTTTAACAATCATTCTCACGATCGCGGTGTCATCTCGATGGCGCGCGGGCCCGATCCGGACTCGGCCGGTTCGCAATTCTTCATTTGCCTCGCGCCCGTTCGGCGGCTTGATGGGCAATACACCACGTTCGGCAAATTGATAAAAGGCATGGATGTACTCGCGAAAATCGGCGACACACCGGTCGAGCGAAATGCACAGGGCGAAATGAGCAGGCCGACGAAACGGATCGTGATCGAAAGCGTGAAAATCGTGCCGGCGAATTCGGTGAAGTAATCAATTCTTATAGTCGTTTCGCTCTGTGAAGCGCGGCGCTGATTTACGAAACAGGCGCGCGCCGCGCCGCCCAGAGGTCGGCGGCTACAACGCCAGGAATCCAATTTTCAGCAATGCCGAACGATTCGAAAACAAAGATTGCTCTCATTCAGATGCGATCCGGCCCAGACCCGGATAAGAATTTCTCGCGTGCAATTGAATTCATCCGCGAGGCAACGGGAAAAGGCGCGCGAATCGTTTGTTTACCAGAGCTTTTTCGGTCGCAATACTTTTGTCAGACGGAAGATCACAAGAATTTCGATCTGGCTGAGGAAATTCCGGGCAAATCAACATCGGCATTGGGTGAAGTAGCGCGAGAGACCGGCGCGGTGATCATTGCCTCACTTTTCGAGAAACGCAGCGCCGGCCTCTATCACAACAGCGCGGCAATCATTGACGCGAATGGAAAATTGATCGGCAAGTACCGGAAGATGCATATCCCGGACGACCCGCTGTATCACGAGAAATTTTATTTCGCGCCAGGCGATCTCGGATTTCAGGCGTGGCCGACGGCACGCGGCAAGATTGGCGTTTGCGTCTGCTGGGACCAATGGTATCCGGAGGCGGCGCGCCTGACGGCGTTGCACGGCGCAGAGATTATTTTTTATCCCACAGCGATCGGCTGGCACCCTTCGGAAAAGAAGGAGTTCGGCGCAGCGCAACATGCCGCCTGGGAAACGATCCAGCGCAGTCACGCAATCGCGAATGGCTGCTATGTCGCGGTGCCAAACCGCGTCGGCCATGAAGCGCCTGCAGGTGGCGATGGTATTGAATTTTGGGGACAAAGTTTTGTTTGCGGGCCGGACGGCGAAGTCATTGCAAAAGGTTCCATCGATCAAGAAGAGATCGTGATGGCTGATGTGGAATGGGGCCGGGTGAACGAACAGCGCACGCACTGGCCATTTTTGCGGGATCGCCGCGTCGACGCTTACGGCGGGCTTGACCAGCGGATGATAGATTGATCCCGGCGGACCGGTGGATGCAGTTAACATCCGAGACCCCATAGGAGGCAGTGTTTTCTGGGGAGCTCCCTCAGAAACTGAAACGCGCTGTTTTGATTTGCGATTTGTGTTAGTACGAGGCCCATGACCGGCAGGAGCTCGCAACAGCTGCGCAGTCCCTGGTATCGACCCTCATTGACGGTCCAGATCATGATTGGGTTGGTTGTCGGCGGTGTGATCGGGTGGCTAAGGCCCGACTGGGGGAACGCGGTTTATTTTTTGCGCGACATCTTCATTAACCTGATCAAATCCATCATCGCGCCCCTGGTGTTCTCGACCATCGTGGTTGGAATCGCAGGTGCAGGTGCATTGCGAAAAGTGGGACGGATGGGTTTGAAAGCGCTCATCTATTTCGAAATCGTCACTACAGCTGCGCTATTCATTGGGTTGGCTGTGGTTAATTTCACCAAGCCTGGCGCAGGCGTGACTCTCGCCGCTATCAACAACGACGTCATTAAGACGATCGGACAAAGTCATCCAAAGACTTTGGTCGAAACCATCGTCCATGCATTTCCATCGAGCGTGATCGAAGCGATGGCGCGCGGTGACGTTTTGCAAATCGTCATGTTTAGCGTGCTGTTTGCGCTCGCTGTGTCAGCAGTTGGCGAAAAGGGGAAACCAATCATTCGTGCAATGGAGAGCCTAGCCCAGATCATGTTCAAGTTTACGAATTACGTGATGCTCTTTGCGCCGATTGGCGTAGGCGCGGCGATGGCGCATACCATCGGCACGCAAGGTCCGGGGGTGCTGGTGAATCTCGGCAAATTGATCGGCTCGCTTTATCTGGCTCTCGTGATTTTCATCCTCACGATCTTCGGATTAGTGATTTGGATAGCGCGGATTCCGGTGCGGCAATTCGTCAGGGCAGTCCGCGAGCCCGCGGCGCTCGCATTTGCGACCACGAGCAGCGAATCGGCATTGCCGAAGGCGATGGAATCCATGGAGCGTTTCGGCGTGCCACCGCACATCGTCGGGTTTGTTATGCCGACAGGTTATTCGTTCAACCTCACAGGATCCACGTTGTATCTGGCAATGGCGTCAGTGTTTGTGGCGCAAGCTGCCGAGACGACAATGGGTTGGCACATGTCGTTAGGTGAACAGATCACGATGATGTTGACGTTGATGCTGACTTCCAAAGGCGTAGCCGGCGTGCCGCGAGCTTCGCTTGTCATTTTGCTGGCAGCATTGAATTCGTTTGTGCCGTCAGGACTGGGCCCAATCGGCGTGGCCATTATTTTCGGCGTGGATGAATTGATGGACATGGGGCGCACCTGCGTGAATGTGATCGGCAATTGTCTGGCAACAGTGGTCGTCGCGCGTTGGGAAAGAGAATTCGATGAAAGCCGCGCCCGCGTTTTTGGGACGGCAGCTGAAGCGGAGTTGGATTTGAAATCAGGCGACGTCGCGTTCGCCGACGCAGTCGCCCAAGGTGATTGAGCATATCATCTGGTCGCAGGCGCTATTCCCAATGTGTTGGGGAGCAGGCTGCCGGTCGCATCGTGATGATTGGTCCCAACTGACGGCCAACGAAATCACGGTCTGCGATCCGACGAACTACGCAACGCCACCGGGAAAGTAACAATCGCGTTACTTTTCGGATACGCTACCCGGCATGCACCGGCGCGATTCTCCCTAGGTTAAAAACAATCATCAAGCCTATGAAAACGACTTCTGCTTCCATACGAATTGCTCTGTCCAATTTGGGGTGGCAACGGACAGGGCGTTCTCAGGGAAACGATGTTGACGTTCAAGAGGACGCACCTCAAGCTTGTTAACTTTCAACTCGTCAAAATCTATGAGAAAAATTCTCGCAGCATTCCTGGTATTCTCGTCTATTGGATTGAGTGTCATTGCGCTGGGCGTCGGCGGCTCGGCAACGACTCGACCGAACGCTAACGCGGACGCCTTCAGCCAAGGCCCGGACGTGGACAGATCGAGTGCGATCGTTCAACTCAAAGGGGATCCCCTGAGCATTCATTCTGCTACCAAGCCGGCGGCGGGTAAGAAAATCGACTTCAATAGTAACAGCGTCAGATCGTACCGCGCCCAGTTATCTGCCGGACGCAACGAATTCAGACGATGGCTGCGAGCCAATGCGCCCAGGGCAAGAGTAACTAGTGAGTATGATATCTCGCTCAACGGAGTCGCAGTGGAGCTCAACGGCACGCCACTGGAGACGATCGCGGCCGCGCCGATGGTGCAGCAGGTCCAGTACAACGCGCTCTATCATCCTAACCTGAGCCAAAGCCATTTCATCATCAATGCCGACCCAGCGTGGGTCGCTGCTGGAGGCAGAGCCATGGCCGGCGCGGGAATCAAGATTGGGGACATCGATACGGGCATCGACAACACGCATCCTTTCTTTGATCCGACTGGCTTCACCTTCCCGGCTGGATTTCCGAAGTGCGATGCAGTAGACAGCAATTCGCATCACCAGGACCAAGACTGCAGGTATGTTTCGCCCAAAGTTATTGTTGCCAAAGTCTTCTTTAATAAGAACAACCAGCGGAACTTCGACGCGCAGGCTATTCAAGATCACGGAACGCACACCGCCGGGATCGCAGCGGGAATTTTTAATCCCTCGCTAAATGCCGTCGTGAACGGCGTTATGATCGGTAATATGTCCGGCATCGCGCCGGGTGCCTGGTTGGGCAACTACAACGTCTTCCCTGGCGACGTGTTGAACGCTCGCAGTGAAGACATCCTGAACGCAGTTGATGCTGCCGTCGCTGACGGAATGGATGTTCTCAATCTATCACTTGGCGGCAGCTTCCATGGAAATAACGATCTGCTGTCGATCGGACTCGATAATGCTGTCGATGCCGGTGTCACAGTGGCTGTGGCTGCCGGGAATAGTGGTCCGGGACCGAATACTGTTGAGTCGCCCGGACGCGCGCGCAAAGTGATCACAGTCGCCGCTAGCACCAACCAGCACTTCGTAGGTCAACCTTTCACGTACCCGGCGGGCGGTGGGACGACAATTGGCGCGGCTGTGGGTGACTTTGCGCCGTTGCCTGCGACGTCCTTCAATCTCTTCGATACCCATTCCAACGGTTGCACGAGTGTCGATCCGGGCGCTTCCGGCGATGTCGCAATCATCGACCGTGGAGTTTGCACGTTTAGCCAGAAGGTCGCGAACGCTAAAGCGGCAGGTGCCATCGGTGTCCTCATTATCAACAATGTCGCTGGAGACCCGATTGCAATGGCTAGGACGGCCGGCTTCGACGACAACCTGCCAGCTGTGATGATCGGCGCGAACGAAGGAGCAGCGCTGCGGGCTGGAAACCCGCCAAATGCATCGGCAGCCGCAATGTTCCAAGAGTTCGTAACTGCGAACAAGGACATCCTCGCTAGCTTTAGCGGTCAGGGGCCAACAAACGTCGACCTTGCCATCAAACCCGACGTAACCTCAGTCGGTGTGAACGTCCTGAGCTCGATCACATGCGTGGGCAAGGGGCCAGCTTGTCCGGGCGACGGAAGCGGATGGGCCTTCTTCCAAGGAACTTCCATGTCGACTCCGCACATTGCAGGGTCCGCAGCCGTGCTCAAGAATCTTCACCCAACCTGGTCGCCGGCACAGATTAAATCAGAGCTCGTCAATCGCGCAGACCTTGTGATCAAGGATTCGATAACCGGCACCCACGATGTCGGACCAACAGCGCAGGGCGCAGGCCGCGAGAACCTTTCTGTAGCGGCCGACGGGACGACGTGGATGGACCCGGTTTCGGCGAGCTTTGGCAAGGTCACCGTTGGCCATCCGACGTCGCTAAACGTCACACTGACCAACCCGACTGGCAGCTCTCAGATGTACGCCGTCTCAGTGACGAAGTTTACCCCGAGCACGTTTGGGGGAACGGTACCCAGCGTCTTTGATGCTGGAGTGCTAAGCTCGGGCGATAATCGGATCACTGTGCCAAGCAGCGTGACTGTACCGGCTAATGGTTCGGCAACACTAACGGTGACAGTAAACAGCGGTCTACCCTTAGGCACGGTAATACAGGGTTGGATCGACCTTAATTCCGGCTCCGACGACTTGCATTTCGCGTACTACGCTCAAGTCGGTCCGTAACTCCCTGATAGTCGAATCGCGAAATCGCTTCTACAAAACAGGGACGTGGATAAAATCGCGTCCCTGTTTTTTTCCTGGCAGACTGTGAGATATTCGCAGCGCTCATATCACGAAGGATAGACAAAGCTGGATTGTTCCGGCTAAGATTCGTGAGCCGTGCCATCATTGCACACACTCACTGGAGCAATTTATCTGACGCAGATTTTCGGCTCCGCTTTTCTCGCGATTCTCTTCCTTCAATCCGGGATTGATAAAGTCATCGATTACCGCGGTAACCTCGAATGGTTAAAGGGACATTTTGCCAAAAGCCCTCTGGCTGGAGTTGTGCCCGTTCTAGTGACGGGGATCACGATTCTGGAAGTTGCAGCCGGAGCCCTGAGCGCGATTGGATGTATCATCCTCATCGTTTCGCGAGAAACGACCCTGGCCTTTTACGGCGCCGTCATTTCAGCATTTGCCCTCATTGCGCTGTTCTTCGGACAACGCATGGCAAAGGAATACGCCGGGGCAGCCGTGCTTGTGCCGTACTTCCTGCTGACGCTCGTCACAATTTATCTGCTCGCGCACTGACACATTAGCGAGTCGCGCCTATTTTTTGCCGATCTTTGGCGGGAGGAGCCACAAAAGTTTTCCTTCCTCAGATTCGGGATCTACTTCGACCAGCGC
>DATIOX010000013.1:0-5462 GCA_035472675.1 Candidatus Dormiibacterota bacterium | reverse complement strand
ATCGGTGCCCGCGGTGGAAAAGCGCCTCGCCCCTAACTTGGATTACGACGTCTGATGCGATCAGACGTCGGGGCGAGAGGATTTGAACCTCCGACCTCGTGGTCCCAAACCACGCGCTCTACCAAGCTAAGCTACGCCCCGTGCTTCGGCGTCGTTCTTTATCATGGATAGCGCCTTCCCGCATCCTGAAATTGGGTTAAATTGCGGACAAAACCGCGAATGAGAATATACGGGTTGATCGTTTCAGCAGCACTAATTGGCACGGCGCTCATGCTCCACGGACAGGACGCCGCTCCACCATCCGTGGATCTTTATGAGGGTCAAGACCAACTGGAACCAACGCCCTCACCCGTACCCCCTAACGGCCCAGAGTTGCCCGACATATCACAGCTGGACCAGACTTTTTCAAAGCCGAGGTCACTCGGAAAAGAAGCTGATGCAGCGCGCGTGCAGGTAGAATGGCGACAACTAAAAAATCGGACAGTGAATGACCCAGAGGTCCAGGCTGCGCAGGCGTATGCGCAGGCGGCACCGACTGATTTGGAAAAGAGGAATCGCCTCCGCAATTACTACAACATCTACTACGAACGCATGTCCGCCTTGGCTACGACTCCCGAAATCAAGTTGGCATTACAGGGGTTAAAGAGTTCTCATCAGGGAGTGCTGGCCCAGCCACGCGTGCGGCCTACCCCAGACACCTCTACGCCAACGCCAACCCCGTCGGGCACACCTGCGCCTAAGAAGCCCGCAGATAAACACAAGAAGAAAGAGAAACGTCACAAGCGGTTTTGATTGGCTACCTTGCCAGCCCACAGGCATTGCAGTATTCCTAATCGCATCTTGTTTGGCGCGTTCGTCTAGTGGTTAGGACACAGCCCTCTCAAGGCTGGTACACGGGTTCAACTCCCGTACGCGCTGCCAATGCTTTTTAATTACGAAAAACACTATCCGGAATGTAGGAGAAAATCAGAATTCATGACAGTTTCATGACATAAGCCCTCAAGAGATTGCCAAAGATGCCATTCGAATCGCGACGACTGCTGGATTGAGCAAGGACGTGATCGACCTTTTGAAAGAGAAGGTTACCTTGCTTACGGAAAAGATAACAACGCTAGAGCAAGAAAACGCGAATCTTAAAAAGAAGGCGGCAGAACTTGAGCAAGAGCTTCACGGCCTCCGCGCAACGCAAGGACGACTCGAAGAAGGAGCCGAGAACTTCCTTAAATTTCTTTTCGACTCCCGCCAACCGGTTTCCCTTCACCTGATCTCTAGTGCCATTCGTACCCCTGTAGGAATTGTAGAATATTATCGCGACAAATTATGGGACCTTGGCATGATTACGACAGGCAGTGGCGCCGCGATCGAGGACTATGAGCTTATGCCTAAGGGCCGAGAATACGTCGTGAAATACGTGCTCCAAAAATAAAGGCCCCGACGCTGATTTTATTCCTCCTGCTGCTCGCTATCGCCCGAATCGGGCTGCCTGGACGGAGGTTGGATTGGCACGTCGCCGTCGATCTTCGGTTCTCCTACACCGTGATTGCTGGACGCTCCAGGGAGGTCGACGAATACATCTTGTTTCGGCGAGTCGTCACTTTTAGGACTCGCGCCGGCTGAATTATCTTTTTTGGATTTCATTTCTAATCGTCCTATGTGACCTAGCCGCGGAACTGGCAAGACAATTCGGCCTAACAAAAAATTTCGATTGTATGGCAGCTGACTGCGGGTGCCAGGAATCAAACGGGGACTATCCCGGCCCGGTGTTTATGATTAGCACGGACCCGCTCAAGCTCCATCTCCGCCTCTCCGCACCGCGTGGGGCCCGCAATCGCTGCCTAACCAACGTTTGAAACAACAATTCGCGGCCCGGGGTTGCGGCAAAAGGGTCAAATTCGGCCTAGCTCAAAACTTTTCGCATGCCGCGCTAGGACTTCGACCTAGCTCCGACGCGGCCAGATTTGCGAATGATCGGAGTATTTTGCTCAAATCTTGAGTCACAGCCTTGAGAGAGCTGTAGCCTTCCCTCGTGAGTGCTCAGCCGTTGACAGTTTGTTGACAGAATCTCAGGCCCGGCCCGCGCTCAGGGATCGCGCTAGAATCCTTTTTGATTGCCAGACGATTCGTGAATCAGAACCGCGTCATCGACAATTCTTGCACGCTTTACGACGAATGCCGCTCAGAATCTTTTGTGCTTCACACTGCAACGACAAAGTGATAACAAGAAGTGAAGATGGCGCGAACCCCAACCTTAATTATCGCGACGATCACATTCCTGGTAGGCGTAGCCTCGCTAACCGCCACGCCTTGCTTGGTGACCAGCCCTTTCCTCACATGTGGGCTATCATCTCCGGACAACCGACTGATTTCACCCTCGACGTGAGCGACCCGGTGGACCCAGCAACTCTCGACGCGAGCGATTTTACCGTAAACGGAATCCCGGCGGACTCGTTTACCTTATTAAACAACAACACCGTGATTGACTTCATCTTCAATACTTCACCGGCGGTACCGGGCATAAACACAATGCATATCCCGACTGGTGCTTTTAACTGCGGCGGCGGGCCGGTGCTCGAATTCATTTGTACGTTCGGCGTTGGGATTATTCCACCAAGACCTTTTCCGACGCCTCATCCTCGCCCGACTCCATAGTGAAGGTCGTTTAGTTGCTGCCCAACTCCGTCCCCGCAAAAGATCATCGCGGCTTTGATCTCATCTCCGATGCGCTGCCATTCGGGCTGCTGTGGTACGGCACTAGAATCGTTTTTGATTGCCGGCCGGCGAATGATCCGGCCATAATGCCAACGAAAGAATCCTGTACGACTTATGAAAAAACAAGATAACCCCTCGCTGAAGGCACACCTTCTTCGGTGCGCGATTTACGTGCTTCTCACGGTCTGCGCGATCCCGTTCGCGCTGGCACAGCCCTGTTCGGTGACCACCTCCTGTCCGGGTGTGGTATTCAACCAGCCGACTGTCTTCAGTATCAACCTTAGTGAATCGGTTGACCCGACTACTGTCCAAGCGAGCGATCTTACGGTTAATGGAATCCCGGCGGACTCGGACGCTATCATCAATGGTAACCTAACCATAACCTTCACTTTCAACACTTCGCCTGTGGTGCTGGGCCACAATACCATGCACATTGCCGCTGGCGCTTTTAACTGTGCGCTCGGCCAGCCGGTGTCCGAATTCACCTGCACGTTCAGCTACCGGGTGTTGCCAACACCAAGGCCGCGTCCTACGCCAGGGGAGCACCTGCCGCCTCCTACGCCAGCGTCGATCTGATTCCCGATGCGACGTTGTTTCCTTCGCGAACAGCGCTGGCGGGCACATCATATTCGGCATCGCTGAGTCAATGGCATTCCGACGAAACCCGCTCCGATTTCAGAAGCTAGGATCGACGAAGCGAAGCTGCGGCTGGGACTATCCAAGGGCTGAAAATCCGATCTGGAGCTGGCGCCAACGGCTTAAATTACTGTAAAGCGAAATTGCTTGCGAAATAAATGCCGCTGGCACTACATTTTCAGGCATGGGAACGGCATTGAGAATTGCAGCATGAAAACAAAATCTGAAGCACAAATTTTGCAGGAGGACCAGGCCCGTGATGCTCTGCTTCACGGCGGCACGGTAGATTCATTCGTTAACCTGTATCATCCTAACCTGCGCTTCCCGGCATTCCGCGCGTATATTAAAGCTGTCCGTAACGCATTATTTCGCCCTCGAACAGGCAGGCGGCCTCCGTCAACCTAGGTCCCTACGGCATTTTCAGCGGTATTTGCGGGCTTCGCTAAACTCTCAGCCCGCCGCTTTCGTTCGGCCGCGACGCGGCGGGAAAACGCCAGGGTAGTCACAAGTGTGTCTCCCCAATGGGATACAAAAATAGAGCTTGCGCGCGTTGGAAATCAGGTGCTTTTAACCGCTCCATGAAACGACCAATCCAGCTGCTGATCTCCAACGGAGAAACGCTCCAAAGCGTTGACCTTCAACCAGCCGTGCAGCGGAATCTCCAAGCGTGGGCAAAAGCGAACAAGGTTACCCTGGCGGAAATGATCGAACTCGCACTCGATTTCACAACACGGGCGGAAAGACGTTCAATGGATCTCGATCTCAAGTGTCCAGATGAGCGCTCGCTCATTTGATTGGCGAAATATGACCGCTGCCACATCGAACGAATTTAATTAGTGTTTCGAAGAAATAAGGCGAGACTGCCGTCTGGACGAGCTAAGAAAACACATTGAAGAGCGTCTTCGTTACAAGGAGTCTTGCACGGTTTTCGAACACGATTTGGCTCGTATCTGGCCGCGAGACGACCGAGATCAACTGAAACGCGAAAAGAGAATTTACGCGTTCGCAACCAACAACGGTTGGATTGCCACGATCCTGGACCCGGGCATTCGGGTCACGTTGAGGAAAAGCTAATACCGAGCAAATTTGAGTCACATTTAGGTCACACAGTTGTTTGACAGAAGTTTCTTGCGCGCGCGCGGATAGCAGCGGAAGACGGCGACATGAAAAGCATCCCAAAAACGCGACCTAGCAATGTTACGCCCTTTGTTCTTGAAGGCTGCTGGGCGCTCGATGGCCTGGACCAAACCACGATGCGACGGCTTAGTAAGGCCGCGAAGCGAAAACGTGTGGGAGTCGCCGATATCATCTACGAAGCTCTCGATTCTTTCGTCGCAAAATGCGAAGCTGAGGCCGAACTCGAACAGAAAATTATCAAGTTCCGACGCTGCTAAAAGATGGTAGGACGACGGCTCGCCGATTCGAGTTGGACAAAGGGGAGTCATGCCTTGTAGATCGTTCAATAGGCGCTCATCACTTCTTAAATCGCGCTATTGTTCGTGTATCTCGGTCACACTACCCGCTTCATTAAACACGCGGATGATCGCCCGGTGTGAGCGAGAGAGAGAGCGGTACATCGCGTACGCGACCGCGTAGCGGACTGCGTCGGGTCCTGCATACCAAATTGGGCCGTATCGCAGCCGATCGCTGATCAGATCAAAGCCGTCCCGGTCCTTGCGGGGACGGATCTCGTAAACGTCCTGGGCAGGGGTGGCGGACATTTTCATCCGGCTGTTTGTGTCCCCAAAAAGCTTGTCTGATACGGCCTTGAGCAACCCAACGCTCTTCTGTTCGGTACCCATACCTTCCACATATTCCAATCATGTGAAGACTAAAAAAAGAAACATCTCCGTTACTTTTCCGGATGCGGGTCCCCAGCCAGAGATCAAATCGAAGCTGCGTCGATACCAAGTTCACGCTGTGGAAGTATTTCGGCTCTTTTTATTTTGCGATTCAGGACACGAAGGGAGAGTTACGTTAAACCTCGCGCAGATACCCCCATGTGTGAAGCTTGTCGTGGTCCTCGAACCAGCGCTCGCCGATGTCATCGCGGTAGTACATGTCCGGAATCATGATGTTCCGGATGCGCGAATAGGCCTGTGCCTGAGCTTGGCGCA
>DATIOX010000012.1:0-20447 GCA_035472675.1 Candidatus Dormiibacterota bacterium | reverse complement strand
TTCGTTGCCGAGACGGGACAAACAATCGTTTCACCTCCCCAATCTTCCGGGGTAAAGCCGCGATCCTGCAGTTGCTTCTTTACTCTGTCGATGTTTGCCGAAGGAAGATCAATCTTATTAATTGCGACCATGATCTTCACGCGCGGCGCGGCTTTGGCGTGATTAATGGCTTCAATCGTTTGCGGCATGAGGCCATCGTCGGCTGCGACAACGAGCACAACGATGTCGGTGACATTCGCGCCCCGCGCGCGCATCGCCGTAAAGGCAGCGTGCCCCGGCGTGTCGATAAAGGTAAGTGTCGCGCCATTGTGATCAACGCTATAGGCGCCGATATGCTGAGTGATTCCGCCGGCCTCGCCCGCCGCAACACGGGTTTTGCGGATGGCGTCCATCAAGGTTGTCTTGCCATGGTCAACGTGTCCCATGAACGTGATAATCGGTGCCCGCGGCTTGAGTTCTTCTTTCTTTTCAATGACCGGCGGCGGGGGTGCGACGACCACCTGTTCAATCTTGTGGACACCGCCTCCTTTTTCGCGGCGCTCCTTTTCTAGAACAAAGCCGTGGTTTTCCGCGATCTTTGAAGCGATGTCTGGCTCGATTGTCTGGTTAATGTTGGCGAAAATGTTGTAACTCATCAGCTCCGCGATGAGTTGATGCGGCTTTAACCCTAATTCGGTCGCCAGTTGCTTAACAACAATTGGTGGCTTGATGAGGATCACGTTCTGCGCCGCAGTTTCTTCCTCAGCGGGCGGCAAGGCGGTTGCATCCTGCGCACCAGTCTTTTCGACGGTAACAGTGTCTGGCACGTCAATTGGGGACGTTTCAGGGGCCGCAGTCTTCTCAGGTGGGGCTGCTTTAGGGGGAGCCGGCGGAGTTTCCAGCGATGCCCTGATTCGTGAAATTGGAGGTAAAACGGTTCGCTTCGGCTTTACCTCGCCGTCTTCGATCTTTTTGGTCGATTTTTTTCGATCGATGAGTGAAACGCTTTCTGCTTCGTGAGTCGAAGGTCGAGCAGTTTCGGGCGCGGATTTTGAGAGCGGAGGGGTGCGCGGCTTAGCCGGTGGCGCAACGTCCTCCTTTATTTTTTGCTTTGGAAGCTTTGTCTTGGCCGTAGCTGCTGGCTTGCGAGCAGCAGCAGTCCCGCGCGCGGCCGGTTTGCGCGTTGCAGTTTTGCTGCTCGTCTTCGTTGCCATTGTTGTTCGTCTAAAATTTTGCTCATGGCCCGAGCTTCCTTAAACCAGAGCCATGTTATTGTACGAGTTCTTGCCGATGGACGGCCTCGTAAATCTCGCGCGCCTTTGTTTCATCGACTGCGAGAATATCCACTAAATCCTGTACATCCGCATCACGCAATCCCTCTAAGTTCGTAAAACCGGATTTTACCAGGGTGAGCGCCTGCTCTTCGGTAACGGGTAGCGCGCCGGCGAGGGTCTGCGCCGCTTGCGCCACTTTTTGTTCCACCACGGTTGTCGCGGATGTGTCCCTGCCGATATTGATCTCCCAGCCAGTCAGTCGCGAAGTCAACCGCGCATTCTGCCCTTTTTTCCCGATCGCGAGCGAAAGCTGATCTTCATCCACGGAAATCTGCACGCTTTTCTTCTCCGTATCGAAAGCGAGTTTCTTTACTTTTGCCGGCTTGAGCGCTTCCAGAACGTATTCCTTTGGATCGGAGCTCCAGCGAATGATATCGACCTTTTCGTTGTTTAGCTCGCGGACGATGTTTTTGACACGGGAGCCGCGCATGCCAACACACGCGCCCACCGGATCCACTTTTTCGTTCGCGCTCCAGACTGCGATCTTGGTGCGATAGCCTGCTTCTCGCGCGATGCCGCGAATCTCCACGGTGCCGTCCGCGATTTCGCTTACTTCCAGCTCGAAAAGTCTGCGCACAAAATTGGGATGGCTGCGCGACACAATGATCTCGGGGCCTCGGATACCGTTTTCCACGGCGACGACGTACGCGCGAAGCCGGTCGCCCACGTTGTAATCTTCTACCACGACTCGCTCGCGCTGCGGCATGATGGCCTCAAATTTTCCAAGATCGAGAACGACATCGGAACGATCGAAGCGCCGCACCGTTCCACTAACGATTTCGCCCGCGCGATCTTTGAATTCCTCATAGATCATTTCTTTCTCGACCTGGCGAATCCGCTGCATCATGGCTTGTTTTGCGGTTTGCGCCGCGATGCGTCCAAAATTCTTCGGTGTCACTTCCACTTCGACGGCGTCGCCGACATTCGCATCCGGCTTGATCTTGCGCGCTTTCGACAGCCCGATTTCATCCTGCGGATTTGTGACTTCGTCGACTACCACGAGGGTGGCCAGAGCTCGGATTTCCCCGGTCTTCGGATTGATGTCGATGCGCAGATCGCGCGAAGCGCCGACGCTCTTCTTGGAGGCTGAGAGCAGGGCGTTCGAGACTGCCTCGAGCAGGATTTCGCGTTTAATTCCGCGCTCTCGCTCCAGATAATCAAGCATCGCAATAAATTCTGCGTTCATAAAAACATGTAGCCCGCAGACTAAAAAGAGTGGGACGCCAGTTCCCACTCCGATCAGCGCGCGGACTCAGCAATTAGGTTACCGTCTTAAGCTTTCTCGTCAAGCTACCCGTTCGGTTTGATTTGACGTCCAACGCTCAATATCGAACATGCAGCACCCAATGAATTCGCGCCTCCGAGCCGTTCTTGTCGTTCTTCTCGTGTGGGCCGTGATCTATTTACCGGCACTTGGTTCTATTGCCATCAAAGGAGAAGAGGGACGACGCATCTTGCCGGCGATCGGGATGCTCAAGTCCGGTAACTACATTGTTCCTGAAGTGGGAGGAAATCCATATTTCCGGAAGCCGCCTCTGGTGAACTGGCTGGTAGCCGCATCCTTTCGAATTTTTGGAGTGCGCAACGAATGGACGGCGCGTCTGCCATCGGCAGTTGCCGTGCTTGCGGTGGCGATTGCATTTGTCACCGTGGCGCGCCCCAGTCTGGGTCCGAGAGGATCGATCATCGCGGCTCTCATTTGGATGACAAACATCGGAATGATAGAAAAAGGGCGGCTAATTGAAATCGAAGCGCTCTATATCTCTCTTTGTGGTCTTGCGATTATTTTTTGGCTGAGCTTGTTGGTCCAACAGAAATCGCCGTGGCTCATTTGGGTTCCAGCATCCATTTTTCTAGGGCTTGGGCTTTTGGCCAAAGGTCCAACCCATCTGATATTTTTCTATGCGATCGTGCTTGCCGTCCTTTGGCAGATGAAAGAATTGCGGCTTCTGATTCACCCGGCGCATTTCGCCGGCCTAGCGATCATGCTGGGGATCTTCGCGGCGTGGGCGATTCCCTTCTTGCACAGTACGACGACGCACGTGGCGGCAGTCAAGTGGTCGAATCAGTTCACAGGCCGGCTCCAAGGCATCGATTTTAGATTCGTCAGTTGGATTCAGAATGTCCCGCGCGGTCTTATCTATTTTCTGCCCTGGGTTCTTCTATTCCCCTTCGTCAGGTTTTCAAAATTTCATGATCACGCGGAGCGGCGGCTCGCGCGCGCTCTCGCTTGGGGAATAGCGGTCCCATTTCTCGCCGTAAACCTCGTTCCCGGTGCAGTGCCCCGATACAGCATGCCCGTAATAGCTCCAGCTTCATGGCTGCTGGCGATGAGCTACGCCGGGCATGCGTTGCAGTGGCCCCGGGAAAGAGAGACGATTGGCGAGCGAACATGGGCCAAAATAGTTGCGCTCTTCGTCGGACTTGGACTCGTCATCGGAGCGATTGGTTATCCAGTCACGGCGATGGTTTTGAGGAACAGGCAACAAGTGAAGAAGGCTGCCGCCGAAATTAATGCCGTGGTTCCTCCGAATGAGACGCTCTATGCCGTGGACCCAGAGTACCAGCCGGTATTTTTTTATGTGAAAGCACCGCTTGGATACGTGAGTGACGTCCAGGAACTGCCCGCTGATGCTCGTTATTTTCTTGTTCAAAGCGACAAAGAAGCGGAAGCGACGAACACACCACGATGGGCGTCGCGACGTGCGCATCTGCGTGCTCGTGTGCGGGATTATCGCAAACGCGAGCTACTTCTCTACGAAATTGACCTTAAATGAACATTGACAGGCTGGCAGATTGGAATTGGTTAGCATGCTAACCAATTTAACTGCGTTACATGTCCGAGGGCGAAACATTTGGGCCGCTGCTTCACGGGACTGCTCGTGCTTGGCGACTGAAATTGGACGAACGACTCAAGCCAATGGGTCTGAGCCAGGCTAAATGGCGCACCCTGCTGCATCTCTCGTTGGCGGGAGACACGCTTACACAGGCTGAGATCGCAGAGCGGTTGGGCATCGAGGAGCCGTCATTGGTGACGTTGTTGCACCGGCTGGAGAACGAGGACTGGATTATCCGGAGAGCCTCTCCGCACGATCGCCGTTGCAAGATGGTGTTGCTTGGCCGGCGGGCGCAGAATGTCATTTCTCAAATCAGTGCCGAAGCGGAAAAACTTCGAGGCGAATTGCTGAAGAATATTTCGGCAACGGACCTGCGTACTTGCATGCGTGTGCTCACGCAGATTTACGAAAAAGCAGAAAGGAAAAACGGAAATGGTGCACTGGCGAAATCCCGGTCCACCGCAAAGGCCACGTTAAAAAAATGAACATCATGCAGGAAGAAGAGCGTCGCGTTGCGCATAAAGCGCCGAAAACAGCGAGACCTCGACGGGCAGGAGCGCGCTCCATTCCGCGCTGGGCCTACGTGGTTTTTGCCGTACTGGCTGCTTTGGTTCTGCTTCGCAGCTTTCAGCGAGGTGTCGGGACGTCAGGGACGGCCCAGGCCCCAGTGCGTCCTGTGGCCGTGGCCAAAGTCGTTACAAAAGATGTGCCGCTTTACCTCGATGAAATCGGCACCTGCGCGGCTTACGAAACTGTGCTGGTGCAGGCGCAGGTCAGTGGCGTAATCATCACGCGTAATTTTCAGGATGGCTCCGACGTGAAGAAAGGCGACTTGCTTTTCACAATCGATCCGCGCCCGTTTCAAGCCGCTCTCGACCAGGCGAAAGCGCAAGCCGAGTTGGATCAGGTGACTCTGAAGCGACAAGAGGACCTGCGTGCTAGAAAGGTCATATCGCAGCAGGACTACGACACGGCCGTGGCGAACGCGCAGAAGTCTCAGGCCGCGACCGAGGCTGCCCAGGTGAACCTCGACTGGTGCTACATAAAATCGCCGATCAACGGACGAGTCGGTCTGCGCAATGTTGACGTTGGCAATCTGGTTGGCCCCTCGACTCCACCGCTCGTCACCATTCAAGGTCTTGACCCGATTTATACCGATTTTACCGTGGCCCAGAACGAACTTCCGCTAGTGCGAAAATATCTCGGCGGACCAAACGTGAAAGTGCAAACTTATCTGCCGGGTGGTTCAATCCAGCCGCGCATGGGCGATCTTTACTTTATTGACAAGGCAGTGCAGCCAGGCTCCGGAACTGTGAAAGTTCGCGGGGTCACGCCGAATCCCGACCGCGCGTTGTGGCCCTCAGAATTTGTGCGCGTCCGTTTCATCTTGGACACGCTTAAGAACGCCGCGCTTGTCCCGGCGCAGGCCGTCCAGGTTAGCCAGAGTGGACCGTTTGTTTTCGTGGTGAAACCCGACAACACTGTTGATCTTCGCCCAGTGAAGCCCGGCCAAGGACAGGAAGGCGACCTCACCGTGGTCGAGAGCGGCGTTAAACCCGACGAGACAGTGGTGGTGACCGGCCAGCTTGCGCTTGCGCCTGGAGCCAAAGTAGCGCCCCAACCGTACGCTCTGCCAAGCCCCGGCAACTCCCAATCCCGGTAGGTCGCGACGTCAAACAGTGCAATGTGATAATGAATGACGCGGAGCAACATGACGGCGAACGCGAAATAAAGGGTAAGGAACGCCTTAGATCGAGATCGTTTGCCGGGGACTTGCCCGAATCGACGGCAAAGTTAGTGCCGGTAGAAGGCTCGGGACTGTCCGGGCCATTTATTCGCCGGCCCGTAATGACCATGCTGCTCACGTTGTCCGTGATCGTCGCCGGAATAGCGACTTACGGGAAGCTCGCCGTCAACGATTTGCCCGCGGTCGATTATCCGGTCATCCAAGTCAACTGTTCCTACCCTGGAGCGGACCCAACGACGATGGCCAACAACATCGCCACGCCGCTGGAGAAACAATTTCTGCAAATTCCCGGTCTCGACATCATCACCAGCAACAGCACGCAAAGCAACACGCAGTTGACGTTGCAGTTTGTTCTGAGCAAAAGCATCACCGATGCCGCGACCGACGTGCAGGCCGCGATCCAGCGTGCCACGGGTAAATTGCCAATCGATTTGCCGAGTCCGCCTACGTTTACCAAAACGAACCCGAACGATCAGTCCGTTTACTTGTTAGCCCTGATGTCGGATACGCTCACGGACTGGGATCTGTATAAGTACGCGTCCACCGCTGTCGCTCAGCGCATCAACATTCTGCCGGGCGTTTCGCAAGTGAATATTTACGGCGTGCAAGGCGCAATTCGGATCAAGGCCGATCCGTCGGCACTGGCGGTGCGCGGCCTAACGATGGACGATCTGGCCAGCGGGATTAAATCGGGCACGGTCTATTCCGGCGCGGGACAATTCGACGGCGCGCATCGCACTTTTGTGCTGCAACCCAATGGGCAGATCGACAAGGCCGAGGGCTATCGCGAGTTGATCGTGGCGCGCAACCCAACCGGCTCGCCCGTTTACCTGCGCGACGTCGCTGAGGTCAAGCAGAGCGTGCAGGACGAGCGCATCTCACGCTTTTTCTGGGTGCGCGGTCTTAATCCGCCCGGCTCAGTGGTCGTGCTTGCGGTATCACGGCAGGCAGGCGCAAACGCCGTGGAAGTCGCCAACTCAGTAAAAGCGCTGTTTCCTGAGCTGCGCGCGAGCTTGCCCGGTTCGATCACATTCGTGCCGGTGTTCGACCGGTCACAAACCATCGTCAATTCTGCTGACGATGTGAAATGGACGCTGATCATCGCGTTCGTGCTCGTGGTAGCTGTCATCTACGTTTTTCTCGGCCGCGCTACGGATACGCTGATTCCGGCTGTGGCGCTGCCGATGTCATTGCTGCTCACTGTGGCCGTGATGTACATGCTCAATTTCTCCATCAACAACCTCACGTTGATGGCGCTGACCCTAGCCATTGGTTTCCTTGTCGACGACGCCATTGTGTTTTTGGAAAACGTGGTGCGCCGCGCCGAGCACGGTGAGTCGATCCTCAAGGCTACATTCAACAGCGCCGGCGAAATTTCTTTTACCATCCTGTCGATGACCCTTTCGCTCGCAGCGGTCTTCATTCCGCTGGTTTTCATTCCCGGACTGCTTGGTCGCATTTTCCGTGAATTTTCCGTGACGATCATCGTAGCCATTTTGGCTTCGGGTCTTGTGTCATTGACGCTTACGCCGCTGATGTGCGCGCGCATCCTGGGTGAGCGCAAGGCCGGTCACAAACGCGCTTGGATGGAACGGCACACCAGCAATTTTATTCAACGCGTCATCGCTGCCTACGGCCGGGTGCTCGACAAGTTTCTGGACCGCGCGTGGCTCACCGTGCCGATCTTGGTCGCCTGCATTCTTGGCCTCTGGTTCTTCTTCACCCATCTGCCGTTCACGTTATTGCCGCCGGGCGACAGCGGTTTCATTCGCGGCGTGTTCATCGCGCAGGAAGGTTCGTCGCCGGCGCAAATGCGCGACTTTCAGGCGAAGGTCAACCAGAAACTCCAGGCTGATCCGAGCGTTGGGCAGTTTTTCACGCTCGCCGGTTTCGCCTCGCGCGGCGCATTGTCGCAAGGCCTGATGTTTCTTTTTCTGAAACCGCGCAGTGAACGTCCGCCTATCGACCAGATCATTTTGCGACTGCAACAATCGATCGGCTCCATTCCCGGCATCGCGGCGGTGTTAACGCCAAGTCCCGTTCTGCAAATCAGCGTCGGCGCCACGAGCCAGACCCAGGGACAGTACGCCTACACTATTACCGGCATCGTACCGGAGGACGTTTATGCCGTGGCCGACCAATTGATGGAAAAACTGCAGCAGTTTAAAGGATTCGCCAGTGTCCGCTCCGATTACTACCACGACACGCCAAATCTTAGGATCGACATCAACCGGGATCGCGCCGCAACCTATGGCGTTTCTACTTCTGCAATCCAAAGCCTGTTGCGCAACGCTTACGCGCAAAACTACGTCTTTCTCATCAAGGCACCGGACGATCAATACCAAGTCATTCTCGAAGCCAAAGACAAGCAGCGGGCGCACCCTGACGACTTGGACGATCTCTACGTCCGCCGCGACACCAGCGGCAATTTCAGCGCAAGCGGCTCGGGCGGGGGAACCATAGCCACGACCACAGGCAACATGTCAACCCTCGTCCCGATGCGGGTTGTAACATCGACAAAAGAAGTTATCGGCCCGCAAGCTGTGAACCATTTGAACCAGTTCACTAGCGTCACATTCAACTTCAACCTGTTGCCAAATGTCGCCATTGGCGATGCCACCAAGTTCATTGAGGAGGCTTTCGCGCAAATCCATCCGCAACATCCGACCGTGCAGGGAATCTTCCAAGGCGAAACGCTCGTGTTCCAGCAACTGTTCCGCTCTCTGCCGATGCTGCTGCTCGCCGCGGTCTTTGTTATGTATGTGATTCTGGGGATTCTTTACGAAAGCTATGTGCACCCGTTCACGGTTTTATTCCCGGCGATTGTCCCCGCAGTAGTGGGAGGCCTGGCCACATTGTATCTCTTTCATTCAGTGCTCTCGCTTTACAGCGTGATCGGACTTTTCCTGTTGTTAGGCATCGTGAAGAAGAACGGGATCATGGTTGTCGATTTTGCCTTGCAACGGATCGACGAAGGCTGGGATCTCCGCTCGGCCATTCACGAAGCCAGTATAGAACGGTTTCGTCCCATTATGATGACCACGCTTGCCGCGCTTATGGGCGCAGTGCCGATTGCGCTCGGGTTCGGCCAGGACGCCGCATCGCGCCGCCCGTTAGGTCTGGTGATCGTGGGCGGTCTGATTTTCTCCCAGTTGATTACGCTGTTTGTGACGCCAGTCATCTACCTTTGGCTTGAATGGTTCCAGGAGCACGTGCTCGATAAGGTACCGTTCCTCCGCAGCGCGCACACCCATCACGAGCGCGAACCCGCGAGAGGAGAGATGAGGCCCGCACCCGCCGGCGTGCGCTGATTCTTGTTATTCTTACTCTAACTCGTGTTCTTGCTCCGCGTGCTCTAAGAGTGTTCGAGAGAGCAAGAGCGTGAGCAAGAATAGAATGTAATAGGCATACTGTTCAAATATGCGAGCGATGGTTCTGGATAAGCCGCGGCAGCCGCTTCAACTCCGCGACGTAGAGAAACCGAGACCGGCCAAGGGACAACTGCTTGTGCAAATCATAACGTGCGCGGTGTGCAGGACAGACCTTCATGTGGCTGACGGCGAGCTGCCGAACCCTAAACTGCCGCTCATACCAGGGCACCAAATTGTTGGCTTTGTCGAGGAGATCGGAGAAGAAGTAAATTCGAAATTCAAGGTTGGCGACCGTGTTGGCATTCCGTGGCTTGGCTGGACTGATGGCGAATGCGCTTATTGTCGATCGAACCGGGAGAATCTGTGCGATCGAGCGCGTTTCACCGGTTACACGATCGACGGTGGTTATGCTGAGTTTACTGTTGCCGATGCTCGATTCTGTTTTCATTTGC
Source organism: Candidatus Dormiibacterota bacterium (assembly GCA_035472675.1). GTDB lineage: Bacteria > Verrucomicrobiota > Verrucomicrobiia > Chthoniobacterales > UBA10450 > Udaeobacter. Next base: position 10,727 of record DATIOX010000012.1, on the reverse strand, counting down.
CGGAGCGTTATGATGATGTCGAGGTTGCGCCGCTGCTTTGTGCGGGGCTGATCGGTTATCGTTCCTATCGCAAAACCGGAGATGCCCGCAGGCTTGGCATTTATGGGTTTGGCAACGCCGCGCACTTAATCGCGCAGATTGCCCTTTATGAAGGGCGCGAGCTTTTTGCATTTACCCGACCGGGCGACTACGTGACGCAGCAAGCCGCAAGGAAACTGGGCGCAGTCTGGGCCGGCGGTTCCGACGAGATGCCGCCGGAGAAACTCGATGCAGCGATTATTTTCGCCTCGGTCGGCCCGCTCGTGCCTGCGGCGCTGCGAGCGCTCGCCAAAGGTGGCATTGTGGTTTGCGGTGGAATTCACATGAGTGACATACCTTCGTTTCCTTATGCCGATCTCTGGGAGGAACGGGTGATCACGTCGGTGGCCAACCTCACTCGGCGCGACGGCGAAGAATTTTTCGATATCGCGCCGCGAGTTCCGATCAAGACGAATACGGAAACATTCTCCTTGGAAGACGCCAATATCGCGCTTGATCGGTTTCGTGCCGGCCACCTAAGGGGAACCGCTGTTCTCCTAATCTCCAAGCCTGGTCATCCCGACGCAGCTACTTGAACGTCCTTGAAGACCATCCGAGATAAAGAAACGGCACCTTGACCGTTGGCTTGTTGAAGCCGCCGGTAGTGTTGGTGAAGAGTGCGTTAACACCGGTGGCGGCATTGATTTGTCCGCTGGCGTATTTGAAGAAGCTTCTTTCTCAGTGCGTTCCTATCCGCGCACGAGCACCGATCGGTTTACAAGATTGCCGGCAAGCCGTTTCTCGTCGTTTCGGACGGAACCAGCAGCGTTGCCTAGCGCTTCTTCCTCTGGAGGCAGAAATGGTCTGAACCGGTTTTTGTCGATCGCTTTCATGAAAGCTTCGTGCGGGGAGACAATGCCTTTTTCAAGCAGCGCCCAGATCGCGTCGTCCATGAACTGCATCCCCTCCGCTCTGCCTGACACAATCACATCCTGGAGTTTCTGCGTTGCGCCTTCGCGAATAATTGCGGCGACGGCGGCGTTCGCGATTAGGATTTCGTTTACTGCTATTCGGCCGGGTCGATCCGCTCTTTTTAAGAGCAATTGAGCCACCACACCGCGCAGTGAGTTCGCGAGCATCGCACGCGCCTGCGGTTGCCGGTCCGCCGGAAAAACGTCCACCATTCGGTCTACGGTTTTGCGGGCATTATTAGTGTGCAGCGTACCGAACACGAGAAGACCGGTCTCGGCTGCGGTTAGAGCGAGTGAAACTGTTTCCAGGTCGCGCATTTCTCCTACAAGGACAATGTCGGTGTCTTCGCGCAGCGCAGCTTTTAGTCCAGCGGCGAATGAACTCGAATCCGTTGGCACTTCGCGCTGCGTGATGGTGCTTCGCTTGTTATCATGCACAAATTCGATTGGCTCCTCGATTGTCACGACGTGTTTCGCAAAGTTCTGATTGATGTAGTCGATTAGCGCAGCTTGCGTAGTGGTCTTGCCGGAGCCGGTAGGACCAGTCACAAGCACCAGACCTCCGCGTAAATTCGCAAAGTCTTTTACCACAACCGGAATGCCCAGGTCTTCGAGCGTAGCAATCCTGGTGGGAATTAGCCGAAACGTCGCACCGTAACCGTTTGATTGCTTGAAGTAGTTACTGCGGAAACGAGAGGCTTCATCCATTTCATAGGCAAAATCCAGGTCTCCGCGTTGTTCAAAGGTTTCCCAGTTACGCGCTCCGCAAATTTCGCTCATCATCTGAATCGCCTCCTCACGTGAAATCGGCTCGGCGCGAATGGGCATGATGTCTCCATGCACACGCATTTTCGGTGGCTGCCCCTCCGCGAAATGCAGATCGGAGCCGCCGTGTTTGACGATTACGCCGAGAAATTGATCCAGGTAGGCCATTTGGTTAATGACGAATGACGAATGATAGATGACGAAGGAATGACGAAGCTCGAATGATGAAAAGCCTCCGAAGAGGATTGGTAGGGACGTCCGTTGCGTGACGCTGAAAGCGCGCACTTCCCGTCCGGGCTCGGTGATTCGAATTTACTTCGTCATTCGTCATTCGTGCTTCGTCATTTTCCCAGTTGCTGGCGCACCATTTGTTTCTGCTCGGCGCGCGCGTAAGCCTCCTGAGCGCTGATCAAGCCGCGCTGACACAGTTCGATCAGAGTATCATCCATTAAGCGCATGCCTTGCTTTTTGCCGGTCTGAATAATGCCCGGTAACATGTAGGTCTTTGCTTCGCGAATAACATTGGCGACCGCGGGTGTGTTCGTAAGAATCTCCAAAGCCAGGACGCGTCCGGTGCCGTCCGCCCGGGGTATGAGCTGGTGACTGATGACGCCCCGCAGGGATTCGCTTACCATCACCCGAATTTGTTCCTGTTGATGGGGCGGAAACACGTCGAGCAATCGATCAAGCGTGCGGGCCGCGCTGCTTGTATGGAGTGTTGCCAAAACAAGGTGGCCGGTCTCAGCGGCAGTGATTGCGAGAGAGATCGTTTCCAAATCACGCATTTCTCCGACCATGATCACGTCTGGATCTTCGCGGAGTGAAGCGCGCAACGCCGTGGCGAAAGAGTCGCTGTGAGTGAACATTTCCCGCTGGGTAACGTGACAGTTTTTCGACGTTAAAATGTATTCGATGGGGTCCTCCAGTGTGATGATGTGGTCGCGGCGCTCCATGTTTATCTGCTCGACCATTGCCGCCAGGGTCGTCGATTTGCCCGTCCCTACTGAACCAGTCGCCAGGATCAGCCCGTTCTGGTAACGGGTGAGTAGCTTGAGGCGCTCAGGCAACCCCAATTCGTCCATGGTTCGGATGCGACTGTTGATCACGCGAAAGACAATCTCGATCCCAAGCCGCTGACGAACCACGCTGGTGCGATAGCGTGCGAACTCGTTTTCATAGGCAAAATCCGAGTCGCCGCGGGTATTGATTTCGTTTTTATACACGTCGGGAACAAATGCCTCAGCCAGCCCGGCAGTCTGTTCGGCGGTCAGCAGCGGTGCGTCGGGCCAGATAGGTTCCAAGCGTCCATGCAATCGCCATCTCGGCTGCGCGTTCACGGCCAAATGGACATCAGACGCGCCGGCTTTTTGGCCGACCTCGAGATAATCATCCACGTGCCGCATCGGCTGCGATTTGACGGGAGGATCCGGAGACTTAGCGATCATGGGCGCCCAAGGCAATCATTACGCAACCTAGCCAAGCGCGTAAATCCTAAAACGAGCGCGTCCCACATGGGAGACATTCGATTGCGGGCCTTATGTTTTGCGGCGTGATTTTCCTGCAAAATCGGTCAGTCGATTTTTTACAAACTCTACAATCACTGGCCGGGCCAGACTGGCGGCAACTTTCAGCGCAGCTAACGCAAAGCCTGTTTCTACCAGTTTCTTCTGCGATTTACGACTACTCTTTGCATCAACATAGATTTTTTTCTTCCGCATCGGCGCCAACGCGATCAGCGCACCGACCGCGGCTGCGGCTGTGATCCAGGAAATGGTTTGTTCTCGAAATGATCTTCGAAATTTCGCCGGGAAATCCAGCTCATGACGCAAGCTGCGCAACTCGCGGCCCACGCGTTCGCGCGAACTGACGATTTTCGCTGTCAGCTCGTCGATTGATTTGTTGCGTCCAGGTGTTTCACCCATTCACGATCCTTCTTTAATTCAGCCAAAGTGGCGCGGAAAAACGGCTTGGTGATTTGGCTCCGCGCAATCACGAGCAGCATCAGCGCGATTATAAAATGCAACGCAGCGGCGCCGAGTGCTATCCATGGCAATGAAATTCCAGCGAGATGAGCTAACCCGACAACGGCGCCCGTTATGAGGAAAACATAACCCAGCGCACACAGGAGCACCGCGAAAATCAAGCAACCAACCAGTATTAGTAATTGCATTGCGGCCGCTTTTGATTCCTCGGCGAGAAGGGCAAAGCGGCTCTCAAAAAACTCCGCAAGCGCGCTTATGAGCGCGAAGAGGTTCTCGAGCAAACCGGGATGCCCCGCAGGATTGCGGGACCGAGGGCTCTCACTGATCATCTCCGAAAGCTTTCGGAGTTAACGCCGGAAGATTAGCCCCAGCACAAATCCAATTCCCAGAGCCGTAAAGATCGCCTTGGTTGGATTTTCGCGCACGTATTGTTCCGCATCTTCCTGGAATGTGCGGGCGCGATCCCTCGCATCCCCCCATGCTTGTTCTGCTTTGCCGCGTGCTTCGCCCCATTTCTGCTCCGCTTTGCCGCGATATTCTTCAGCGATGGCGCCTGCTGCCGATTTCAAATCTTCAGCCGCTTTTCGCGCATGTTGTTTACTGCTCTCCAGCCTGTCGCGAGCATCCGCTCCGCCCGACGTCTTTTGTTCTGCTTTATTTTCTTCTGCCATTGGTAATCTCCAGTTGATTCTAGCTGCAACTATCCGCGTGCTTCACAAATTCGGCAAACACATCTCTTGACGAACTTGAGCGGCACGTAGAGCACCCAAAACCAATCGCACTTGGACGCCTTTGAGGTTTCAGCGGGTTCCAGCTAAACAAAGAAATTACTGTTCGCGAAAAACAATGCGCGCCTTTGTCAGATCATAGGGTGAAAGCTCGACGGAAACTTTGTCCCGTGGCACGATCCGGATAAAATGCCTGCGCATCTTACCAGAGATATGTGCGAGCACATTGCGTTGCCCTGGTAGATCGACCCGAAACATCGTTCCCGGCAGTACCTGGGTTACCGTGCCTTCCGTTACGATCTGACCTTCCTTCGACACGCGCAAAATATATTCAAGCGTCCGTGCGGCTCAAGATGGATCGACCCTCTGCGGCGGGTCGATGTTTAGGCAAATGCAATTTCGTCGCCTAATCTAACTATGGGTTGTAGAGAACGCGTTCGCCTCTTGCTACTGACGCAGCTGATCGCGGGAGATCGTCGGCAAATATTCCCGAAGTTCCTGGCGTATCCACCACGCACCGGTTTGCCGATGCTCCTCAATGTTTGTAAAACGATAGCGATAAAACATCGCGCGGATGTAATTGGGCGGTTTATCCGGGAACGGGTTATGCGCGAGCAATCCGGTCACATCTCGCGATCCCTCCAGCAACCTGACGATTAGCCCGATCAACCATGGATTTTGCTCGGGAGTTCCCAGGGCAGCAAACCACATCTGCCAATCAAGTCTTGGTTGGTGCGGTGCGCACCAGCCGGGGGCGCGTTTCACGTCGCCCGGTTTCCATTTGAATTCATAAGGGGCCCAATTAATGCCATCGGTGCTGCCTTCGATCACTATCTCGCAACGGTCCTTGGTCATCACGCGAAAGAGTCCGTAGCCATTCACGATTCGAAATGCTTCCAGTTGTTCGTAGAAGTTCGCCAGCCACCCTGGCGGTCGGCTTTGCTGCTTGAACGCGCTGAAAATGAGCCACGCGTTGATCGGAAACGTGACAACAATCACTGCAATCGCCGCATAAGTCGATAGTCGACTCATTATCAATCTGGCATTTGGAGGGCGGAGCGCCTGCGACGCCGGGCCCGCAGAAGCTCGCCCCTCCATGCTTCGACCGATTGCCGCGTCATCGATCAATAGCAAGCACAACGCGATAGTCAGCAGATTGAAGAAGCAATAGTTGCCGGTGAGCGCGATTACCATTTGAAGGAAGATCATTAATCCAGCAGCAAACAGCCGGGGGCGTCGCGGCGCCCAGATAAAAAATGGCGCGATGATCTCTACTGCGAGACAAAATGCGACTGAGAAGTGTTTGAACCATTCTGGAGTTTTGTCTGCCCACCAACCGAAGACTGTCGGCAACGGTTGCGACCAGTAATGATAATCAAGTGCTGTGAGCGCGGTCCAATGAAACGAATGATTCACCCAACCCCAGGAATCGTCGCCGCTGGTTAGCTTCACGACGCCGGACATAAGCATTAATTTGAAGAGAAGGAACTTGAGCAAGAACAAACCCGCTCGTGAGACCGGAGAAGCTATAGCTGAGGTCGCTGTAGTCGGGACCGCCGATGCCGGCCACAACAAAAGGTCCCGCGGCCATAGTCGCCATGGCGCAAGAAAGATCGACAAAAAGCCGGCCTCCAGCAGGAGAACATCCCATTGAAAGCTGAAAAACACTTGTCCAGCAATGGTGAGTGACAGGTAAAAGATAAAAAGCACGACAAGGGAAAGCGCAGGAGCGACGCCGAAAATCAAAAACAACGAAAGAACAACGCCTCCACCGCAAAGGAAATGTAGAAACGTGTTGCTCGAGTCGAACCAGCAAAGTGTTGGCAAAAGAAAATAGGCATCTAGCCCGACTTGCTGCCGAACTACCGGCAGAAACTGACTTACCGGCGACATTCCGTTGCTGCCAACAAGCCCATCGACTTGGACCCAAAGCGAAACGAATGCGATGAGATAGATGAGGCCAAGCATGCGGAGAAACCAGCGCCGCGCCCAAAAATAAGTCGGCGGCCGCACATCTTTACCCCAGAGCAAACGAGTAACTGTTGATCCGACGTTTCGATTGTGAGCGATGAATTTGTAAGCAGTCTCGGAAATTGCTGCGAAGCCAGGCACGTGATCGTAGCTCCACGCCAGCCATTTCCTCGAAGATCGATATCGCAACGAGCGATACACGGCTTCCGCAGCAAAGAAGACTTCGCCATCCGCCTCGATGAGTGCAACGGCACGCTTGAATTGTTCGATTGGAATTTCGGGGAAGCGCGCTGCTGCCTCCTGATACGTAGCGTAGTCCACTTTGCCTGCCGTGATTTCGCGCCAACGTTCGATCCACCGCTTGCAAAAATGACACTCACCATCCCAAATCATGAGAGGCCTTGGCGGAGGATTCGAGACGCGAAGGCGCGATTCGTTAGCCATTAGCGCCCAACGTCCAACGCCCAACGCTCAACGTCCAATTCAGAATCCGAATTCGGCGTCCAATGTTCGACGTCCGGCATCTCTTAATCCGTAAACTCCGCCCACACCGGCGCATGATCCGATGGTTCCTTGCCCTTGCGCATTTCAAGGTCAATCCCTGATGCATTGCAGCGCTTCGCTAGTTTTTCGGTAGCCAGAATCGCGTCGATGCGCAGGCCGCGATTTCTTTCAAACGCGCGCATCTGATAATCCCACCAACTGAAAAGTTCACCTTCCTTGTGATGAATCCGCAGTGTGTCCCACAAGCCGATTTCACACAATTCCTGAAATGCAGCGCGTTCGCGATCGGAACACATAATGGCGCTACGCCACAGGTCGGCATCGTAAACGTCGATGTCTTCCGGTGCGACGTTGAAATCGCCGCACACCACAACGTCGCTGGATTTTTCTTTTGCGATGCAATCTCGCAGGCGACGATACCAATGGAGTTTGTATTGGTAGGCGGAGGAGCCGACCGCCTGTCCGTTGGGCGCGTAAATCGAAAACACCCTCACGCGGTCAACAGTTCCCGCAATCACGCGCGCCTGCGGATCGACTACTTCATCGCAGAGCGATGGACGCACATCCTGTAGCTCAATTTTCGACAGAATCGCGACGCCGTTGTACGATTTTTCCCCATGATAAGCCGCGTAATAACCGGCGGCCTTTAAAGCGAGCGCCGGGAATTGATCGTCCGTGCATTTTGTCTCCTGCAAACAAACGACGTCCAGCGTACTCGCCTCCAGCCAGGCGAATAAGCGGTCCTGGCGCTTGCGCAGCGAATTAATGTTCCAGGAGGCAATGCGCATTTCTGTAGCGGCGGTCTATGACCGCCGAATTGTTTCGGACAATTTACCATCGGCGCCCATAGAGCGCCGCTACAGTTCTAGCTCTGCCCCTGGGGCTGGCACAAAGACTTCTGTGGCCGGAAGCGCCGCCGACAAGGTTGCGCGAATCCACTCCACGGCTGGTGGATCGCCGTGTACAAGAACAATCTTGCCTGGCGAAAGTTTTTTGGCGTAATCGATGAGCCCCTCGCGCGTCGCGTGCGCGCTGAACTGAAACTGTTCGATATTGCAGCGGACGCGCTGGGCCGGTTTGCCGGGATCAAGAACAACCTCGCCGTTCGTTCTCGCCTCGCGCAGAAGACCGGCAGGCGATTCGGGGCTGGCGTAGCCAACAAAAAAGATCGAATGCTGCGGATTCTCTATTAATCGACGCCCAAGAACATTGGAGAGTGTTTTTGGTATCATCATTCCACTGGAAAGCGCGTAAACCCGTCCCGGGCGCAGCGTCGCGTCACGCACTGTTTCGTCGTTCAAAATGAACGGTGCGGCTTCTCGCATTAATTGCAGACGCGGCAGTTGCCGGCGAGTCATGTGCGCGCGCCGATCGTAGATATCGGTCATCTTCGAGCTGAGACCGCCGATATAAATTGGAAACTCAGGAAGGAGCCTTTCACGACGGAATTTGTAAAGCATTGCCAGAATCTCTTGCGTTTTTCCGAGCGCGAACACCGGTATGAGCACGCAGGAGCGGCGCTCAAAGGCTGTGCCGATCGCTTCTGCCAGGCGTCGCTCTTCGCCACTACGTGTCCAGTCAGCGGGTTTTGCGTGGTCGCCACGCGTGCATTCCATGATCAGGACGTCAATCTTTTCCTCCGGAAAAACTGCCGCTTCCATGATCGTTTGGTCGTCGAAATTGACGTCCCCAGTGTAAAAGACCGTTTGCCCCTCCGCGCGCAGCAAAATTCCGCTCGAGCCCAGCACGTGTCCGGCATCGAAAAACTCGAATATCGGCGCGTCTTTTTCGCGCTGAGGTGCGCGCTCGCCAGCGATGGAGATTCGTTGACGCAGCGGACACCAACGCCAGCGTTCCGATGCGCGATCGATTTCCCGATGCGTGAAAAGCGGATACAACCCCGCTACAGTGCGACCAATCTCCTCGCGTTGGCGGGTCATCACATTAACCGAGTTGTGCAAAAGCACGCTGCCGATCTCGGCCGTGGCCTGCGTCATGAAAATGCGCGCGGTTGGAAAACGCCGCATCAGTACCGGCAATGTGCCTATGTGATCCTGGTGGGCATGCGAGATCAGGATCGCGTCGATCTCCTGACCTGCGATCGCTTTGAAATTCGGCAGCGCATCTTCACCGGTCTCCTTGGGATGCATACCGCAATCGAGCACCAGTCGATGGCGGCCCATCTCGAGATAGTACGAATTCGCACCAATCTCGGTGCGCCGTGTCAAGTTAATGAATTTCAAATGCAGTTCTTGTTAGTGCACCTTTCAATTCTTCTATCAGCCGCGCAATTCCCTGAACAGTCGCTATCGCGGCCAGTCTAAATAATGGCCGCATGAAGGGAGAAACGGAGCCGCAACGCAATGCAAACGCCAGGCCAAATTCGTTAGACGCGAGTGACGCGCATGATGTGCGCGATGAGCCAGATAAAGCGCGGCTACAGCCACTTCTCGAAAATCCGAAGCCAGTTGGCGTGCAGAATTTTTTCGATTTCCTCGTCGTTGAAACCGCGCTCAATCAATCTACGAGTGAGATTGCGCGCGTGAGAATGGTTCTTTAAATCGGGAATGAATTGGGGCGTTGTAAGCTTTTCGGCGAGCTCTCGCTTCGCCGACTCCGGCCACTGGCTATAGATAAACTCAAAGAAATCAAACCCAACACCGACTCCATCAATGCCAATCAAATTGGCTATGTGTTCGATGTGGTCGACGTAACGATCGAGAGTGCTTTCTTCTTTTTTTTTACTTACTAGCACGGAGTTAACGCCAATTACACCGCGCCGTTCGCCGATCATTTTGATCTGTTCATCGCTGATGTTGCGCTCGATATCGTAATAACGCCGGACGTTGGTGTGCGAAACAATCGGTGGCTTTGTCGTCATAGATAAAACGTCGTTGAAACCGGCTGGATTGATGTGTGCAAGATCGATAATCACGCCGAGCGCTCCGCATTCTCGCACCAGATCACGACCAAACTCTGTAAGACCCTCCGGCGATGAACCCCTCGAAGCAAAGATTCCACCATGTCCTGACGCATTGCTTCGGGCGTGTGTAAGTCCAATTGCCCGGACGCCCAGCTCATAAAAGATGCGCAATAAATCCAGATCCGTCTCGAGCGGCTCAGCTCCCTCGATCGTAATGAGCAGCGCGATTTTGCCTTTTGCGCGTGCCTGCTGGATTTCTCGATAGTTTTTACAGATCGCGAACTGCTGGCACGCCTGCGTCTCAGCGTATAGCCGCGCAATTTGATCGAGTGCCACGCGCAAGCCCGTGTCTGGGAGGTAACGGTCCTCGATGTAAATCGCGACGCCGACGACGCCGATGTTTCCAGCTTCGAGTTCCGGCAAGAATTCGGTTTCAAGCACATTTTTGCGCTGGCGCTTTTCGTACAAATCCATCGGCAAATCGAAATGCAGATCAATAATGCCGCCGGCTTGTAGCCGGTCGATTCGTTCTTCGAGGGATTTGTCAGTCATGCTTGGCAGGAGAAACCGCGGATTATGCAGATGTCACGGATAACAAGCAACAGGCGAGGCAGGCACAGCTAGCCGGCTACGGTCAGCTTTCCCAGACCGACCGTCGCGCGCTACAGCTACCCGCTTAGCTCAAGCATGCGTCGAATGGGTAGCTCTGCGCGCTTGCGCAATTGCTCTGGCAAAGTGATTTCCGGTTCCATGTTCAAGAGAGCGTCGTATGCTTTTTCGAGCGTGTTCATTTTCATAAACCGGCATTCGCCGCAGAAGCAATTATCTGTCGGACCGGGAATGAAGGTTTTGTCAGGAATTTCCT
>DATIOX010000011.1:0-10502 GCA_035472675.1 Candidatus Dormiibacterota bacterium | reverse complement strand
GGTCCGTACACGGTGGTCCCCAAAAGACGGCAAGGCAAACCGCAACCACAGAAAGTACAGGGGCAAGATTTGCCACCGCCGCAGGTTTGAGCGTGGCGCATGATGATGAAGAACCGCCTCTCATCCTTCTTGTCATGTAGCGGACATTCTGATTTGCGGGCGCAACACCAAGGCCACTGATTCGTTACAGACGCTGGACGATTGGGTTCATTTGCTTCTTAAGAGGTCCGACTCAAAGGCTCCACGCTCATTTGCACACAACAATTCTGCAGCTGCGATCAGCATTCGCAGCTGATTATTTCATTAACTCTCCGAAAAAGGCAAGCAGCGAGGCTAGGTGAGGCCTTCGAATTCAGGCCTATACATTTACGGGTCGTGCGGTCGTTTCCCCGAGCTTTGTTGAACGCCACTTCACAAAAATCGCGCCGATTAGCAGTCCGAGAATCGCGCCGCCGCTATCGATCATGATATCCGTTGCAGAAGCGCCACGGGACGCGACGAACGCTTGATGAAATTCGTCCGTGGTAGCCACAAACAGGCAGGCGATCCAGACACTCACATAAAGAATCGCTAGTGACCGCTTGAGAGTCGTTATAAAAATTGCAGCGCGAAGCAGAAGCAGAGCCAGAACAGCGTACTCGCCCAAATGCGCGCACTTCCGAACGATGAAGTGAATCGACGCAAGTGCCTCCGGCGAAATATCCGGCTTGAGCCAGCGCAAAAACGGAACAATGAATCGCGACGTGTGCTCGGCCGACATCAGATCGATCGAGCCGAGGAAAATCACGCCCAGCCAGATGAACACAGGTAGCCAGTTCTTTAGAAGACGCTTCATCTCTGTGGCGGCAGCCGTGTCGCCTGCAAACTAAGTCGATGCAACCGGCACGACTGCCGCTACAGTTGCGGAAATCGTATCATGTCCAAGTTGAATCTTACGACTCCCCTCATCTTCGAGCCCATTTTCATGGAACGCATGTGGGGCGGACGGCGTCTTGAAGCTGAGTTCGGAAAAAAATTGCCGCCGCAAAGACCTATCGGGGAATCATGGGAAATAGTAGATCGCCCCGAAGCCCAGAGCATCGTGCGCGAGGGACTGCTGCGCGGGAAAACTTTGCACGAGCTGTGGACTCAATATCGGGACGAAATCTTTGGAGAGGCTCCCGATTCTTCACGTTTTCCGCTGCTACTGAAGCTTCTTGACGCTCACGACAAACTTTCATTACAAGTGCATCCACCCGAAAAGCTCGCCGACAGATTAGGAGGCGAACCGAAAACCGAGTTCTGGTACGTTGCTGCAGCCGATCCGGGTGCCGAGCTTTATCTCGGATTCCGCGAATCGATCACGCGAGATCAGTTTGAGAAGGCGCTCCTCGACGGAACGGCAGCCGATCACGTTCACACGGTCCGAGTCAAGACAGGCGATGCGGCGTTTCTGCCGGCGGGACGTTTGCACGCTTTGGGCGCGGGTAATTTGCTAATCGAAGTTCAGCAGAACAGCGACACCACCTATCGTGTGTTTGATTGGAACCGTGTGGATGACAAAGGTAAGCGGCGCCAGTTACACATCGATCAGGCGCTTCAATGCATCGATTTCAACGATGTTGCTCCGAAGTTAGTCGAGCCACAAGGTGAGCTTCTCGTCAGGCACGAATTGTTTGAGGTCCAGAAATGGAATCTTATGGCATCGCGCGAGATTTCATCGCTACGCCAATTTGCGATCGTTTGTTGCCTAAGCGGTGCGATTCGCTGCGGCGACGCTGATCTTTCGCCCGGAGAGTGCTTTCTTGTTCCACCGTCGCTATCAGATCAAATACTCCAACCTCAGCGCAAAGAAACAAACCTGCTGCGAATTACTATCCCGACGTAGAGGCGATTAGATTTGGCTGGTTTCTACCGAAACGGTTACTGCCGCGATTTAAGCTATTGATTGGATGGGAATTCTTGGGGGGGCGAGAAATAGGCAACGCAAAAATACAACTTAAGATACCCTGCAGAGCCTCCGAATCGCTTGAGCGCGCGTGTCGAGATGGAGACCAGGAGGCGCGCGCGCGCCCGAGCAAGTACCGATCAAAACAATGAGGAACTGCTATGGCGATCGTTCCAGTCAAGTCGTGGGAAATCCAGTTATTCGAGCCGCCGGAGGATGCAATCTACACGATCGAAGCGACGTCCCGTTTGGTAAATGTGTCTCGCCGCCGGATTCTTGTTTATTGTAAGCATCACCTTGTCTCGCCGGCAAACGGCACAGCTGACCATGGCTACTACTTCGATCGAGATGCCATTCATACTTTGCGCCGCATCGAAACTCTTCGGACTCTTTGCGACAAGGATTTCGCTGGAATCAAGATCATCCTCGACCTAACGGCCGCGTTGGAACGATTGCGTAGGGACTTACGCTTACTGTCGCGGGCGAAAGGATCCGATTCGGCAAAAAAGAGTCCGAGGGCGGGTCGTTCTATGAAACGGCGTTACCGTTAATTCCAATTCAGGTTATAATCCAAACGCGCCGCGCAATCTCATGATTCTTAACCGGAATCGCGTTCGTTTTTTGCAGCTGCTCAGATTGAACGCGCGCGGTTGATGCAATGAAGGTGCCAGCTCCGCATAATGCGAAGCACAGCAGAACGATCGCCATTTTTGCCGTCAAGGTCATGAATCGTCAATTTTATTGCACAGCCTTCATCCGGAAGCTTTTCCCAGACGCCGCAGATAAGTAAAGCTATAAATTCCAGTGCTGTGTCCGTCGGCCCAGCGCGGCTGCAACGCGTAACCGCCTACGAGATCGAAACCGGCGAGTCGAAAACTCTCGTCCGTATAAGTTACCGGCGGCCGCGAGATATTACCAAGCACATCGGGTTCGCCGCCGCACGCCGCGCAAGGACATGCGCGTCGCAACGTCTCAAGTTTGAAAAACGATTCCGAGCCGTCATTCCAAGAGATCGCGAGCTCGCCGCCTATCTGCTGAACGTTTGTTGGCTCGAGTCGCATTTACTCCTTTGGTCGTTTGGATCGTTCTCCGAAAATTGCCGTACCCACCCGCACCAGCGTAGCTCCTTCCTGAACTGCGATCCAAAAATCCTGCGTCATGCCCATTGAAAGATGTGGAAATCTCAAATCGAATTCCTTCTCGAGCGAATCTCGCAGGTCGCGCAATTGCACAAAGAACGTCCGGGACGCTTCTGGTTCGTCTGCGAGCGGCGGAATACACATGAGTCCTTCGATCGACAGTCGCGGAAGCGCAAGGAGGGATTCCATTTCGCCACGCAGGCTTTGAGCCTTGAAACCGAATTTGCTCCCCTCCCCCGCTACATTTACTTCCAGTAACACACACGGATGCCCTCCCTCCTCGGCCGCGATCCTGTTCATCTCTTGCGCCAGCGCAAGCGAATCGACACCGTGAAAAAGTTCGAACAATGGCAGTGCGTGCCGGATCTTGTTTTTCTGGAGGTGTCCCACGAAATGCCAGCGCAAGTTTGAAGGCAGCCCTGGAATTTTCGCACGAGCCTCCTGGACGCGGCTTTCGCCAAAGACTGTATGCCCAGCGTCGACTGCCTCGCGTACTTTTTCGGCTGGATGCGTTTTCGTGATCGCTACGAGCTCGATGTCATTTGTCGAACGACCGGCTTTCGCAGCGGCTTGCGTGATTTGCCCACGAACGCGCTCAAGATTTTCAGCAACGCCCATCAACTCCCACTCTAGCGAATTCTGTTCTTTCTGAAACCTCTTGGTAATGCGCTGGTGGGATGATTATTTGCTCGCAAATCGCTCTGAAATGCCCCAGAACGAGCGGAAATGAAACGCTATTCAGTTCTTCTCGGCATCGATTAAAGATACTGCGGGATGAAATTCACTAAGAACATCGGCATGGTGCTGCTTGCGGTTTATCTCATTATCGATGGCCTTTTGGGATTCGGTCTAAACCTAGGACCGTTCGTTTTCCTTTTGTATCTTGTGGCACTCGCCGCCGGAGTCCTTATTCTCGTCGGCAAATAGATAAGCCCCTTAATCCGGTATTCGATCGTAAGCGTTCCGCGCTCACTGACACGCATACCCTGGCCCATTTGCTTAAATGGGATTCGGTGCATGGCGCTGGATGTTTGCTGCTCTCCTAGTTCAGCAATTTCTTCATTTGCGATGCCAGCTTCGGGCCGATGCCCGCTTCTTCGTGTTTGAAATAAACAAAAACTTCGCCCCAGTTTGATTCTTGTTCGCGAACAAACTTGATCCAGCGCTCGACGTCGCTCTCCGCGTAATCTTCGCGCCGTAACCGCAGATAGCCGTAATCAGTAGTGACAACCTTTGGCGTCTCCAGCTTTTCGGTGTCGGCGATGCAAAGCGCAGCCCCGCACGCTCGCAACGTTTCAAAGACTTCATCGTCAAACCACGATTCGTGACGGAATTCGAATGCAGCGCGCATTCCACCAGGCAAGCCATTTAAGAAATCGCCCAGCACTAGAGTGTCCTTCTTGAAATTGGGCGGGAGTTGGAAGAGCACTGGCCCTAATTTCTCGCCCAGCGCCGAGATTACGTCATGAAAATATCGCAGCGTATCCGCGCATTCACGCAGTTTTGACCAATGCGTGATCTTCTGCGGCGCTTTCAATGCGAACCGAAAGTTCTCAGAAGTTAGCGCTTTCCAATTATCGATCGTCTTGGGCGCAGGGATCCGATGAAACGTGTAATTGATTTCGGTTGTCGAAAGGCGTTCCGCGTAAAACGGCAACATTTTTGCCGCGGGCAAGTCTTCCGGATAAAAGTTTCCCTTCCACTCGGCATACTGAAACCCTGACGTTCCAATCCAAAATCTCATAAAAAAGCGACAGAATGAAAGACTTCTCCAAATAAACGCAGGCTTCAACAAGCACGAAAAGCTTTTTAAGCGTCCGCCGCGGACGCCGTATCCGAATCTACTATAGCGGCGTGTTCTTGGGTTCGGTTCGATTCAAACAGGAAAGAGAACGCTTATCACCGCCGCAATTCAACTAAGAAGGGGGAAATCATGAAAAAAATGCTATTAAGCATTACGCTGGCAATGGTGGCATCGTTTGCGTGGGGTCAGACCACGCGGCAGCCACTCATGAATGAGCGAGAGGTACCGCGACAACAGCCGCAGCGGATCACTACCACAACGACGACCACTACTGAAGGAACGGGGACAATTACGGAGTACACCCCGGGAAGCGCAATCGTGCTTCGAGAGAGTTCGGGGCCGGTGAGTTATCGTTTCGGCAAGACGGTGATGTATGTGACACGCAGCGGCAGGGTTCTGGATGAAAACACAGTGAAAACGAAGATCAGAGTGGGCGTTCCAGTCCGGGTCCATTATGCCGGGACAGGTCCCAACATGGTTGTTGATCGTGTGATCCTCGAAGAGGATTAATATCTAACCTCGTTAGTCTCCAACGCGCCTTTCTGCTCTGCCTGGTTGGGACGGAACAGCAAAGGCGCGTTTTTGTTTCCCACAGCCAACACCACCGATCACTGCGATCAAGTTGAATGAATGCCGTTCTTCGTTTCGCACTGGTCGCGGCAATAATCTTAGGCAGTCTTTTTCCAGCAGCGGGGAAAAAGAGGTCCAGCCACTCACCGCCTCCAAGCAAAGCCGACGTTGAAGCGGCCACTCGATTGCAAGTATTTCTCGACCGCTCAAATTTCAGCCCTGGCAAAATCGATGGACGCTATAACGATCTTACGCAACGGGCGCTTGCTCTTTATCGCGAATCCCGAGGAGAACAACCCCAAATTCCCCCACCACAACACAAAAAACCAAATCAAATGTCGCACCGGACGTCACCGGCCTCGATCTCGCCAGTGTCGAGCCTGTATTGATTTCGTATACCGTCGCTGATGCAGATCTCCAAAGTGTTGGTCTGTTGCCAAGCAAAGTGGCTGAACAAGCAAAATTAAAATTTCTACCGTACCACGATGCTGCAGACGCAATCGCGGAGAAGTTTCATAGCGATGTTCATTTTTTGGAACAGCTAAACCCGAACAGAATGAAAACAATCAAGCCCGGCGACCAAATCATGGTCCCTAACGTCGAACCTTTTGACCTCGCTTCAGTAAAAAACATTAAGCCCGGCAGCGAAGTTAGCTCTCAGGCGGCTAACGAAATGGAAGATCAACCCGGAACGCAAACTCCCAGTCCGGGCGAAAGCGCAGGCCCACCTGGAAATGTCGCCACTAGAGTCGAGACGAAAACAAACATTCTCGAAGTGCGCGAAGGCGAGAAGCTGATCGCGGCCTATCCGGTCACGGTCGGCTCCGCATAAACGGTCTCACCTATCGGCGAGTGGAAGGTGCGCCGAATCACCAAAATGCCCACGTTTCGCTGGGACAAAGAAATGCTCAAGCACGGAAAACGCAGCGGCAATTTTTACCTCCTACGACCTGGCCCGGGAAATCCTGTCGGCGTGATGTGGATCGCGCTTAACAAAAAAGGCATCGGTATCCATGGCACCAACGATCCCGCGTCGATTGGCCACGCCGCCAGCCACGGCTGTATTCGCCTGGCCAATTGGGATGTGGTCCGGCTTGCGACAAAAATAAAACCGGGTGACAACGTATCAATTCACTAAAGTTCGGTGATGAACGAAACGCTCGTCGCTCGCGCGTCAAATATTCTCCACGACTGGGTCCAATCCGAAAGCCTGCGAAAACATTGCTACGCAGTTGCCGATTCGATGAAACATTTTGCGCAACTGCGCGGCGAAGATGCCGATCTTTGGGAAGCCGTGGGATTGCTGCACGACATGGATTATGAGCGTCACCCTAATCTTGAGCGTAGCCCGACAGAGGGCCATCCATTCGTCGGTGTTGCATGGCTTCGCGACCACGGATGGAGCGAAGAAGTCTGCCGCGCGATTCTCTCGCATGCGGATTACGCAAACGTCTCGCGCGAGACGGCCCTTGAGAAAACGCTCTGCGCTGTAGACGAACTAAGCAGCTTTGTCGTAGCCGTCGCGCTCGTTCGCCCCACAAAAAGCATTCAGGATGTCGATGTGCGGGCGGTAAAAAAGAAAATGAAAGACAAAGCGTTCGCTCGCGCTGTGAACCGCGAAGACATCACGCGCGGCACTGAGGACCTAGGAATGCCGCTCGACACTGTCATTGCCGAAGTGATTATGGCACTTAATGCTGATGCAGAGCGCCTCGGTCTGCTGGGAACAGTCCATTGATTACTTCACCAGAATTGTGCCCTAGAGTTTTTCGGCAACAATTTCCAAGACCAGAGGCGTAATCATCAGCGCATTTGGATTCTTTTCCGCCTTTGCCAGGTCGTCGCGAACTTGATCTGCAAATTTGTGATCGATTCGTCCCATTTCAATCAGCCGGGGAAGATAAATCTCAATGAATGTAGCGGGCCATTGCCACATGTAATCTTTCGGACGCACACAAAACAGATGTGGTCTTGCGGAGCGAATTGCAAAGCCGTTCGCAGGAAGCAGCGTTGCAAGTGCCACTGCTCCGTCGGGTTCACCGCCTGATTCGCGCCATGTTACGATCACATGTTCGCGGAAGCGCTCCTGATGCACTAAACGTGGAAAGAAATGCCACGTCTCATAATGGCCGTATTCATGGAAAATCGCCAGGCTGCCTCTACGCATCACGTCGCTCAGTTTTCTGATGAACAGGGCAGGATCGTTCACAAATGACATGACCCAGCGGCACCAGGAAAAATCATAGTTTCCCTTGGGCAATTCATCCGTTATGAGATCCAGCTGGTGAATCTTCACATTCGGGAGCGATCGCGCGCGACAGGCCTGTTCCATTGCGCGGATGAAATTCTCGGAACGTTCAAGCGCGACGATTTCACCTGTGGGCCCGACAATTTCGGCAAGGTCGACAGTTGCGTAGCCGGGACCGGCGCCTACGTCGAGGACGCGTTTGCCGACCGTGATACCGGCTCTCTGCCAGCAATCCAAAACTACCGGACGCCAGACACGATGTTGCAGTCCGAGTCTTGCCAGCTCCTCGTCGTGCGTACCCAAGACGTAATCTCGATCCATTGTTAAAACTAATCGCTCACAGGCATGGACGCATCGACGAAATTCAGGCACGAAATTCACTTCCGGCGGTATTACAGGTGTGAATGATGCGTTCCGCTGAACCTCGGACTGGCGTTTTCCCGCATCATCCCTGACAATAGAAAGTCGCATTTATCCATGGAATACGAGATTCGACCGCTTCTTGCCAAAGATGAGCCGATCCTCCGGGAGATGCTTTATCAAGGACTTTCCTCCGTTGGTAACCACCAACCTTCACGCGAGATCCTGCAGCAGCCAGAGTTCGCACATTATGCCGACGGCTGGGGCCGCGCGGGCGATACCGGGTTTGTGGCGCACGATAAGAACGACGGGTCAGTGCTCGGCGCTGTTTGGTTGCGCAAACGGATCGACAAACCTGATGCACCGCCGGACCTCGCGTTTGCCGTGAGACCGGAACACCGTCGACATGGTATCGGCACGGCTCTGTTAACACAGCTAGTGCGTGCCAACCCTCATGAGTCAACGATTTCGGTCAGTCTCGTAGCGGGTAAACCGGTGTTGCGCCTTTACGAACGGTTTGGATTCAAGGTTGCTGCAAAGGGACCGGATGCCATCGTAATGCGAAGACAAGTGTAAAGTGCTGCCTCGATAAGCGCGAACGGGAAGCCCTGTTGAACCGCACCGTGACGAGCAGCTCAAGGCGCAAAGATCAGTAGCACAAATACCGCGAAAAGGAGTAAGTGAACGCAACCCTGCAAGATATTTGTCTTGCGGCTGGTAAACGTAACGACACTCACTGCCAGCGTTAAAACCAGCAGCGGAAGATTGCCGCCTTGCACCCCGAGCGTGACAGGTCGTTTCGTGATGAGGCTGATAATTAGCACGGCGGGAATTGTGAGTCCGATAGTCGCAAGCACGGAGCCGAGTAGAATATTTATCGAACGCTGTAACTGATTGCGAAAAGTGGCTTGGATAGCGTCGATTCCCTCTGGTGTAAGCACCAGCGCAGCGATCATTGCGCCGCCAAACTCCTGAGGCAGCCCAAACTTCTCCATGCTGTTGTCCAAAGGGATGGCAAACTTTTCCGCCAGCAAAATCACGACTATCAAATAAAGAAGCAGCATCGATGCATGAAAAGCAGTTGATTGGACATGCAGTGAATGATGATCTGGACTTGCAGCCACACCTGCCTGCTCCGATTCCATGAAATAGCCGCGATGCCGCATCGTCTGAATCAGGAGAAAAATCGCATAAAGAAATAGTGTTACTACAATGAGAAAGATTTGCTGTTCGGTAGAAAAGGTTGGGCCTTCCGTTGTAGTAGTAAAGTTTGGCAGAACCAAACCGAGCACCGCTAGCGTCATGATGACATTGAGATAGGAATTGACGCCTTGCAGGTTGTAATACTGCTCGCGATGGCGTAATCCGCCAATTAGCAGGGACAGACCAACGAACCCGTTGAGGGCAATCATGATTACAGCAAAGATCGCGTCCCGCCCGAGCGTGGGATTATTTGCGCCATGCAACATCGCCGTAGAAATCATCACTACCTCAACGGTGATGGCCGAAAGTGTGAGGATTAAGGTCCCGTAAGGCTCGCCTAACTTAAGGGCAAGACAGTCGGCCTGCCGGGCCACGCACACCGCGGACCAAAGGATAACGGCAAAAAGCCAGAGGAAGACAACAATCAGCGTGACCGGATGCGCGATGATTTCAACCAGCTGACTTCCAGTGCCCCAAAAAACGGCCACCGTTCCCAAGCCAATAAGAAATGGGAATTCTGCGCGTATGTTATCACCGAGAGACCGAGTGCGATTCGCTTGGTGTCTTGGTTTCGCCTTTCCAGACATGGGCGCGAGCATACCGAGTCCGTCTCGGCCATGCAATCAAGCGATAGCCCTCTCCTGGTTTAGATAAGTATCCCGCTTCCACACCGTGGAAGTTTCATAAGCGGGACGCTTAGCGCTAGTTTCGCGTGATCTTTAACTACTCTTTCCTTTGAGCCAGCGGCAGAAATTCCTCGCGCGTGACTTTGCCATCTTTCACCTGATAGATTCCCACCTCGGACATCTGCATTCGTTTTTTCGAAGCTTTCTCGGTCACATCCACATCGAACTGCACGACGAAAGTATCCCGGGCTACAAACGGCCCGGCGACCTTCGAGCTGTGCACTTCGAAATTTTTCTCCCACCAATCCGTTTTTCCACGCACTTGATCAAGTCCACGCATTTCTGCTGGCATATTTTCCATCGCGCGCGGTTCCACGCTGACGATGTCTTTTCCATAGAGATCGTCCACTGCCTTCATCCATTCGCCTTTGCGGCAATAGTCCACCAGTTTTGTTGCCACTTCTTCTGTAGTATTCATTCTTCTTCCTTATTTTTGATTGAGAATTGTTCAACCGATATTTGTGTGACATTCGCCGGCCGCTTCGCTTGCTACTGCGACGGCTCGCCGCATCGCCTCACCCGCCTGCAATAGCGCCGATGATTACAAACGGCTCAGATCCCTTTG
>DATIOX010000010.1:0-20885 GCA_035472675.1 Candidatus Dormiibacterota bacterium | reverse complement strand
GGTCACGCGATTGAGCGCGCGGGAAACTACCGGAAATTTCTTCACGGCGAAGCCCTTAGCCTGGGAATTGTCGCTGCATGCGCTGTTTCAATTAAAAGAGCCGGACTGCCGCCCAAGCAACGTGATGCGGTGATCGACGTTCTGC
The DNA here is from genome assembly GCA_035472675.1 of Candidatus Dormiibacterota bacterium. Taxonomy (GTDB): domain Bacteria; phylum Verrucomicrobiota; class Verrucomicrobiia; order Chthoniobacterales; family UBA10450; genus Udaeobacter. The sequence goes on along the minus strand of DATIOX010000010.1, from coordinate 20,740 downwards.
AAGGATTCGATTTGCCGACGCGTTTGCCGCAGAATTTTCCACGGAACAAAATCGTTAGGGCGGTGAAGTTCGACAAAAAATTCCAAAGCGGAAAAATCCGATTTGTTGTAACACCCCGCATCGGCGCTGTCTATCTCGCCACCGACGTCACGCTCAACGATATCCGCGAGGCAGTAGCCGCGCTGTAGGGCGTCTGTGTCAGACGCCATGGCGTTTCACAGAAACGCCCTACAAATACGGGCGACTGGTCAGTCGCGCTTGCCTCGCGCTTTCGAATAGTATTCGATTAGTCCATCTGTCACGCCGTCGGCGTACTCGCGGAAAATACTTTTACGTTCCGGGCCGTTGATGTTGCGAGTTCCTTCGTAATCGCCGGCCTGGATCCGGGCGAACGCATCTTTGCTGTTCATCACGTAGGGCTCGCAATAAACCACCGGACAACGATACAGCCGCGTCGCGAGCAAATTGCGCGCAAAAACATAACCGCTCGTGCCGACTTTCGTTGTACTGTTAGTAGTAGGGTACTGGTATGGCGGCAGTTGCATCTCGCGAACCATTGCCGCGGCAATAGTGTCCGCCAGCGGCAACTCCTCATCGTAAGCGCGGCTGAGAAGTCGGCGAATCATTTCGAAACGTTCGTCATCGAATTCAAGCTCCTGCTGCAGATAGGAACCGTTCACCAGAAGATGAAGGTGGTTGATGTCGGTCAGCGTCGGATTATTCGGGTCGCCCCAGCCTTCGGCATTGAAATGCAAACAAATGACGAGATCGGGATGCAACTTGAAGTTTACTAGCGCCGCTCGACGGCGAATCTCGCTGTAACGGTAAAATAATATTGCGCTCTGCCAGCGAATCGTTTGCTCTTTCTCCGGATCGTTTGGATCAAGCACGTCAGCGCGAGGCTGTGGAACGCCGTTCTTAATCAGAATTTTCCTGGCAAGTTCCCGAAAGTCATCGGGACGTTTTGCCGTGACCGGTTCGTTGCTATTCCGAACAAACAAAACTTTCGCGCCTAATTCGCGTAATCGCGGGGCGAGCAGCCCTGCGACCTTCAAAGTCAGATCACCTTCCTGAACCGGCTGGGTATTGCCGACTTGAAACCAGCGCTCTTCCATTTTTGCCCATTTGCCACCCAGATGACCCGGGTCGAGCGCAATGCGCAAGCCTGAGAGCGGCTTGTCCCCTTTTGCGGGTGGCAAGGATTTAGCGGCATGCCAAAGACGCGGCACCGGATTGCGTGGGGTGTCATTCTTCGCGAACCGTAAAGTGAAAAATTTTTGCGACTCGCGATTGGTCAAAATCCGTGCTGTGTCGGTGTTTACTTCAATCAAATCCGGAGCGAGTCCGTGCGTGCAGTAAACGTTCTGGATCAGCTGGCTAAATTCATCTTGGGTAATTGTCTCCTGATAGTGTTCGAGTACGTCCCATTTTGGTTTGCTCCCAAGGACGCCGAGATTGTCGGCCGCTTGCAGCGCAGGTGTAAAGAGCAGCAGAACAAATAACGAACGACAAATGACGGAATGACAAACTACTGACAAATCACGAATGACGAAATCCGAAGCGGCGCGAAGAGAGCGCGCCGATATTTTGTCATTTGGCGTCGGCATTCCTTCTTCATTCGTCATTCGGGCTTCGTCATTGTCTCCGCTTTTTTTTGAAATGAAACATCGACCTTTAGAGCCTCTTCAATACGATGATCGCAAAATGCTAACGATCCTTTTTCTTGGCGATATCGTTGGTGAGCCGGGACGAACGGCGGTGATCGCCAGGCTGGCGAAACTAAAAGAGAAGCATGCCTTGGACTTCGTCATCGTTAACGGCGAGAACGCGGCTGGCGGTCGCGGCATAACGGGAAAAATCACCATCGATCTCTTGCGCGCCGGCGTCTCAGTCATCACGACAGGCGATCACGTATGGGACCAAAAAGAAATTCTTGGGTTCATTGACACCGAGCCGCGTTTGTTGCGCCCGGTGAATTATCCTGATGGCGCGCCTGGGAACGGGTCGATCGTCCTGGAAACAACGAAGGGAAAAATTGGCGTGATCAACGTCCAAGCGCGCACATTTATGCAGCCGATTTTGGAAAACCCGTTTCGCTCGGTCGATGCAGCGGTGGCCAAGATGCGCAACGAGACTGCGAACATCATCGTGGACGTACATGGAGAGACTACGAGTGAAAAAATCGCGCTGGGTCGATTCCTCGATGGAAAAGTTTCTGCGGTCATCGGAACTCATACGCACGTTCAGACCGCCGATGAGCAGATTTTCCCGGGTGGTACGGCTTTCCTCTGCGACGCGGGCATGTGCGGTCCGGTAAACTCCATCCTGGGGCGCGCCGTTGATCCAATCATGAATCGGTTCATCTCGAATCTGCCGGCGTCGTTTCCGGTCGCTGGCGGCGAAGTGCGCCTGCGTGGAGCGCTTATCGAAATCGACGAAAGCACGGGTCGCGCGGTGCGTATCACACGTGTCGATGAGCCTGGGCCCGGTTTAACTGCTTCATCGGAGCCCGAACCAAAGATGGACGTCGAGGAGGCGCCATCTCCAGAACAAACTTGAAACAGTCCCGCTTACGGCCAACTGTTCGCGGTCTGAACTTCGAATTGTTTAAGAATATCAACGTCCAAAAGAAATTATGAAAAAAATCTTTGTCTTTACTTTCATCGCCGCCCTGGCGCTTTGTGCTGCGCAGTTATCAGACGCGCAAGCCACCAAAGACGCGAAAGAAGCAAATAAGCTCGCCCGAGACGGCGCAGAGGCCTCCAGGAACCAAGAGTGGGACAAAGCCGTCGACCTGCTTCGTAAGGCGACAGCTCTCGACCACAAATACGCGCAAAATCTCGCGGCTGTTTATCAACAGCGTGGATACGCTGCTGCGACGAGCCAGCAATTTCAGGATGCCATTAGCGACTACGGCGAAGCAATCAAGATCAATCCAGAAGACCCACGAATCTACGAACAGCGCGCGGCGGTCGAGATGAAACTGAATGAGATGGACAAAGCGCTGGCCGACTATTCCGAGGCGATCAAGCTCAAGCCGAACGAAGTTCGATACCTTAATTATCGCGCTTATATTTACGAGCTGAAAAACGACCTTAAGAATTCGATGGCAGATACTGAAAAAGTTCTAAAGCTCGACGCGAACAACCAGGAGGCGAAAGCGCGGAAAACCCGATTGTCAGCGCGAGAAGCGGCGAACGCTCCATTCACGCCGATCCCTGCGCCCTCCCAAAAACCGTCGCCTACGCCCCATCGCAAACGTTGAGGCGCTTCACTTCGGAGGTGCCGACCGGATCGTTTCCTTGAAGACGATGCGATCTGACCCCCGAAAGGTGCAATATAACTTCACGGGGCGCATCAAGGCGCGCGAAGGATCAGATTGCAAAAGCCGGTTTGGATTTAGCAACGCGTTGTCCTCAACGCGTTGCACCTTTGGATCCGGGAAATGAGCGTTCCCGCTACGTGCCGGTCGGTGAAACAACGGGTTCCTGCTCTTCCGCTACGTTTGTTGGTGGTGCGGTAAATCGCCTTTTCCGGCGGTTCGCCGGCAGAGGTGCCAGGGTCATGGTGATATTGCGTCCGGCGATCTTTGGCTCCATTTCCACCTGCGACATTCCCGCGAGGTCATCGCGAACTTTGTGCACGAGCTGCATGCCAAATTCCTGATGCGCCATTTCGCGGCCGCGAAATTGCAGTTGCACCCGCACTTTATTTCCCCGATCCAGGAATTCTTCGCCGTGCCGGATTTTCGTCAGATAATCGTGATCGTCGATGTTAACGCGAAACTTGATTTCCTTGAGCTTCGAGCCGGACGGTCTTTTATCCTTGGTATGCTTGGAGATATCGTACCGGAACTTTCCAAAGTCGATGATCTTGCAGACCGGTGGCGTGGCAGTAGGGGCGATCTCCACCAGATCGAGACCAAGACCTTGAGCTTTGCGTAAGGCGTCATTTAGCTTCATGACGCCAAGCTGTTCGCCGGTAGACCCCATAATGACCCGGACTTCTCGGGCGCGGATCCGACCGTTTACACGAATTTGTGGTTGCAGATTCGAACTAGCTCCTGGCCGACGGAGCGGGAGTGCGCCGCACCGCCGTATTTCCATTTATCGCAATTCCCGGCGCCACCCTTGGCAAACGCCTGGACACTCTAACTTCGCCACGGCTGCGATTCACCGCGACGAGAGCTCGCTAATAATCGCGAGCCGAAGGGAAGTTGTAGGCAACAATTTCGCGCTGGCAAGGCGAATCTCGTAACAACCAAGTGTCGATTTTCAACGATCACTTTGCCGGCGGGTCGCCAAAATGCGCCTTGTGCGCCGCGTAGGCAGCAGCGTCATCGAGCATCGAATCGAGCGTTGCTGTCAGCGGCTCGAGTTTTACAACCCCTGAAAACACTGCGCGATCGCCAATTTCGGTGTCGATCAAGAATGCCGGGCGTTGCGTGACCTGAAGCGCATGAAATTCCGCCGTCGATGTGCGAACGCGCTTTTCGATCTCGGGCGAACGTGCGCGTTCGAGCAGCTTTTTCTTGTCAACGCTGGCAGCCGCCGCAGCGATCTCGGCGGCGATTTCCCAATCGCTCACCTTTTTCCCCTCGCGAAGCGCGGCATGACCCAGTGCCAGACGAACGCGATCATCAATCAAACCAAAGTCTTTGGCCCCCTCGGCCAGGCAATTCGGGGCGAGCCATTCCGGCAGACTCGGATCGTACCAATCCGTGTTGAGCATGAACGGCGAACGGATCATCATTCCGCTGCGCCGATAGAACCATTGCTCCTGCTCACGCGAAGTGGGCAAGCCACCCGGATCCATCAACGCGATCTTCCACTGAAATTCGACGCGGCCGTCATAACGCTTCTTCAATTCCGCCCACGTTGGCTCGGACCAGAAACACCAGGACGAAACAACATCGAGATAATCGGTTACAGTGATAAGCATGCTTTGAATGTTAAGAAAGTTACAAACGTTAAAGCGTTAGAAGGTTAATGACGAGAGCGTTAAAGCAAGTGGATGAATCGCCAACCGCAAATCGTTTTTAACGTTTAATTCTTTTAACTTTTCACCTCCCACTATGGACCTGAATCATATTTTCCTCTTTCTCGCGGTGATTTCACCGCTCGTAGTTCTGGCCCGAGCATGGCGTCCCGGAGCGCCCTATCGTGGCTGGCGGAGGGCTGCGCTTGTTGTGCTGATTATCACCGTTGCCGCGTGGATTTTCGTTCCCCATGCAGCTGGTTACATCGGCGGTTTGGCTTGGATTGTCCTTCTCTTTTTTCCGGCGATTGGCTTACGCAAAATGACAGAGCTGGCCGCTCGCGGAGGCTACAGATCGGCCGCAAAACTGGGAATAATTCTTCAAATTCTGCATCCCAGCGCGGAGCTGCGAGATCAGGTCCGATTATTTCAGCGTTTGGAATCTCGCCAAAACCACCCCGTGCCTTTCGCATCCGTCCCAGTCGTGGACCGTGTTCGGCATAGCCAACTCCGAAGCGCGCCGGCAGTTCTCGTGTTGATTCTGCTCAACGCGGTTGTGTTCCTGTTTGAGATTTCAGTTGGCAATCTGAACGATCCGGAGGTCCTGCATCGAGTTGGCGCACTCGAGCCTTATGCTGTGGTGGCTCAAGGGGAATACTGGCGGCTCTTTACCGCGCTGTTTTTACATGGAGGTTTCACTCATCTGCTGTTCAACCTTTTCGCACTTTATATTCTTGGCCCGCCGCTTGAACGATCCATTGGAACAATCCGATTTACGGTGTGCTACCTGATTTCGGGGCTTGCCTCCAGCGCGGGTGTTGTGGGTTTGATGGTATTCGGTTTCGTACAAGTGGCACAGCTCGTTGGCGCGTCGGGCTGCATTATGGGAATCGTCGGCACCTGGGCGGGATTTTTAGTGCGACATCGCCATACGCCACAGGCGAAACAACGTCTGGGGAACGTCGTAATCATCATAGTGATTCAAGTCGCCTTCGATCTTTCGACACCACAGGTCAGCATGGCTGCGCATCTGTGCGGATTGGTCGCCGGCTTCTTCCTTGGCCTCCTCCTCACACCGCGCGCTATGTCAGTAGCCGGCGATCGCTGATCCTCGCAAGAGTCCGACTCTCCGAGAAGTCCCGACCACAGATTGTAGAGGTAACTGGATGTAACCTGATCGTCACTAGCGACTCACTAGGTCCAGTGGTAGTGAGTCGGTAATCTGCCCTGCAACTTGCCGGATCAGGTTTTCTCGATTAACTGCCGCCGCGTTCGCATGTCATACTTTCAAACGTATAATGTGACCGGCCGGCGTCGCCGACCCCGGCTATAGCAACGCGCCTTGGCATGCCTACTTTTCAAACGTATAACGTGACTCCCATCCTGCCGGCGGCGTTGGAACCCCTGCGCGAGATGAGCTTTAATCTGTGGTGGACGTGGGAACCCGCCGCGCGCCGGCTCTTCCGTCATCTCGATCCCCAGCTTTGGAACCGGACGAATCATAATCCGGTCCGAATGCTTCAGCTTTCGCGGCAATCCCGCCTGGAGGAGCTTGCACAAGATAAAACTTTCCTGCGCGAACTAAAGCAGGTCTTCGACGAATTCGAAAAATATCTCGGGCGCCACGACACTTACGGAAAGACAGGGGCTGGAAGCGCGATCAAGAATCCGATCGCCTACTTCTCCGCTGAATTTGGTTTTCACGAATCGATCCCGAATTATTCCGGCGGTCTCGGCATACTCGCTGGCGACCATTGCAAGTCGGCGAGCGATCTGGATTTGAATTTCGTTGCGATTGGTCTGCTCTATCGACATGGCTATTTCCGGCAACAAATCGATAAGAACGGCGTTCAGGCGGCGATCAACCTGAATCAAAATTTCTATCATCTGCCAATCCGGGAGGTGCACCGCGGCGACAGAGTTCTCATCTCAGTGCGAATTTTGGAGCGCGACGTTTTTGCCCGGCTTTGGGAATTGCGCGTTGGCCGGGTAAATCTCTACCTCCTCGATACCGACATCCCGGAAAACAGCGCTGAGGACCGATTAATTACTGCCGAGCTTTATGGCGGCGACCTTGAGATGCGCATGCGCCAGGAGATGATGCTCGGAATCGGCGGCGTCAAAGCGCTCGCCGCGCTCGGCATTCAGCCAGCCGTGTTTCATATGAACGAAGGACATTCGGCGTTCCTGGCGCTGGAACGCATTCGTCTCAATGTTGTGGAGAAGAAGCTCGATTTTTATTCGGCACTTCAGCTGGTAGCCGCGGCCAACGTTTTTACCACGCACACTCCAGTTCCTGCCGGCAATGACTCCTTCCCGCGCGAGATGATGCGAAAATATTTCGGTAATTTCGCCAAGGAACTAAATATTCCGTTCGACGAACTGTTCTCATTCGGTCACACACGCCTTAATCCGGATGATCCGTTCAGCATGACCATCCTCGCGCTGCGCCTTAGCCGCCACGCCAATGGAGTAAGCAAATTACACGGCGAGGTCAGCCGATCGCTTTGGAAGGATGTCTGGTCTGGCGTTCCGGTCCATGAAGTGCCGATTACCAGCATCACAAACGGGGTCCATACCAAAACCTGGATGGCGCCGGAGTTCGCCGCGCTTTATCACAAGCATCTCGGTATGTGGGAGGAACACCTCACCGAGCCGGAATTTTGGCGCGGCGTCATTGACATTCACGACGCGGACCTTTGGGAGACACATCAGACGCTCAAACTCCGCTTGATTAACTTTATCCGCGATCGAGAACGACGACGCCGTGAACGACTGGGCGAATCCCCGGAGTCGATTCGCAAAGTGAATCGCATTCTTGACCCGGAAATTTTGACGGTGGGCTTTGCGCGCCGTTTCGCGACGTACAAGCGCGGTACACTTCTGTTCGGCGACAAGGAACGATTAAAGCGATTGCTGAACGATAGCACGCGCCCCGTCCAATTCATTTTCGCAGGTAAAGCGCATCCGCGCGACGAAGGAGGCAAAGCGCTCATTCAGGAGGTTTACAAATTCAGCCGTGAAGCCGGCTTGGAAAATCGCATCGTTTTTCTGGAGGACTACGACAGCTACATCGCGCGCCGTCTGGTGCAGGGTGTCGATCTCTGGCTGAACCATCCGTTGCGTCCCCTGGAGGCGAGCGGAACCAGCGGAATGAAGGCTGCTCCCAATGGCGGAATCAATCTGAGCGTACTCGATGGTTGGTGGCGCGAAGGGTACAACGGCAGCAATGGCTGGGCTATCGGCGCAGAAATCAACAATGGCACCACGGAATTTCAAAATGAAGTGGACGCGAGCAGTCTTTATCAATTGCTCGAAAACCAGATCATTCCTCTCTATTACGCGAAACCGGACGGCAAACTTCCTCTTGCCTGGTTGCAATTAATGCGTGAATCGATCCGAAGCGTCACGCCGGTTTTCAACACGCAGCGGATGGTAAAGGAATATACCGAGCAACTTTATATTCCGGCCGCGAAATCGTACGAGAATTTTTCCCGCGACGGCTGCGGCGCTGCCACGCACCTAAGCCAGTGGAAAACGCAAATACGCAAGGATTGGCCGGACGTAAAAATTTCGGATGTTCAGATCGGAAACAAAGATCGACAAAGCATTTTGGTCGGTGAATCGCTGCAAATCACGGCGCGCGTTCATCTGGGCGCGGTCGATCCACAACAAGTGCGAGTGGAAGCCTACCACGGCGAAGTGGATAACGGCGACATTCGCAATCCCTCGGCGACCCTCCTCAATCAAAGCGGGCGGGCGGATGGAGACGGCAATTATATTTATCAGGGAGCAGTCCCGGCCTCTGAAAGCGGCACTTACGGCTTCAGCGTGCGCGTCGTGCCTACGCATCCCTGTTTGATGCAGATGCACGAATTGCGCCTGATCACCTGGTCGTGATAACGCATAACGACTGCGGTTCAATTAGGACAGTCGTCCACGCAAAATTTTTAAATCGCCAGGCGGAAGCCGATAGACCGTATATCCTAACGTTGATATTTACAGACCTCGCGCTGGAGGCGTAACGCCCAGGCACGCAACGATCGTCACCACTGCCAGGCCGAGGCAGGTCTCACGGATCACATTGCGACGAAGCTGAGCCAGCAAATCTGCGGTTTCGGAAACCCTGGGCAACTTTGTTTTGATGACGAATCTATTCCGCGCGCCCAGGCAAACGAGAATGCCGAATGCCGCGAGCTTGGCAAGCAAGAGCCAGCCATAACGCGTCGTGAGGAGCGCGTGAATCGAACCGACCAACAACCAGGAGTTGGAAATGCCGCTAAGGATAAGGACGCCTACGCAAGTCAGGCTAAGCGTGGAAAACCGGCTGAGTACTAGAAGGGCCCGTTCGTCCAACGACAGCGATGCACGTGTGCGCGTCAGAAAAATCGCCAGCGGTAGAAGTCCGCCGATCCAGACACTCGCTGCACAAAGATGGAGTGCATCCCCCAGAAGACCGAGCGGTTGCACTCTGGCAGCTGCAGCGTGGCTGATCCAGGCTAGCGAGACGAGTAAAACAATGCTGATCAAAAACACGGCGATGATCAGTGCGTGTCGCGTTTGGACTTGCCCCAGGCTGAGCGCGACGAGTGCGAACGCGAGGACGATGAGTCCGAGGCGAAGCTGCCAGGTGTGACCGAATTTCGTTTCAAACAAAACCATCTGCCACGCTGTCGTGGAAAAAGCCCGCATGGCCGGCAATCCACTCATGTTCGCGACTTCCAGCCAGAACCAAAGCAGGCCGGACAGGAGAGCCGCGACGAGACTCCATCGGGCCAGGCGAAGCAAGCGCCGCTCGATCTCGAGGAAATCGTCGCTTCCCGCCTGACGTGCCGGGCCAAGTGTGATCAGCTCGAAAGAAAAGGTTCCTGCCAATAGGACCGTCGCGCCGATGTGCGCGGTACGAGCGATGATGAGTAGGAGGATAAGCATCAGGTTTCTTTTACACAAGAATCCCTAACGACTGACCCGAAACGTGAAGTTTCCATTCGTCACGTGTGTATCGACGGAAACCACGCGCCAGACGACTTTATAGATTCCCGCTCCGAGGCGCGGCAGAGAAACGTGCAGCAGCGCACGATCCGAGGGATTCAGGTGCACATCGTGTTTATCCACTTCCTTTCCAGACGGATCGAATACCTGAATGCTGCTGAAGGCTGGTTCGATGTTTTCCGTAAATCGGATTCGCACCTCGTTAGGCGACGTCTGGACTGTGCTACCGACAGCCGGTTCTGCGTACATCAAAAAAGCATGCGCTTCAACTCGTGCCACGCCAGTCAAAGCGACCAAAAGCAAAATTAGAATCCCGCGTTTCATTTGTTTCCTCCAAACAGGGGACGGCCGAGGCTATGTGGAAAAAGGTCGTCCAGAAAGAAATGCAGTTGTGCGATCACGCCGACGTTGTTTCCCGTGCGTTGGTTAATTGGAATAACGGCCTCTGCACCAACTTGGAAATATTTTCCAGCCCAGATGACGCCCGGATTGATTGTGCCGGTGGTTTGGCCTTGCTCCCCTCGATTTAGCGGAGTTTCCAGTGCGAATTCCACCAGCGGAATCAACCGATTAATCGGGGCCGGCAAGTGCATGTCCTGCACCTGCGACTGCAGATAAATCACGCTGTACTCCAGAGCAAAACCCCACTCCAGCACGTCAGGATGTCGCTCCACCTCAATCTCGCTTTCGCCGGTTTGCTCATTCAGCGTAACGCTGCGCGTGCTTGCGCTCGTGGGAATCGCGATGCCGACCTGCCCTGTGAGGGCGAACGGCTTGAGAAAGCGCAGCTCAGCAGGCAAGTCACCGAAGCCTTTGCCGAAAAAAATCCCTGGCGCCCAGGTGCTAAATGAATCGGCGCCGACTGAGCGCGAGCCGGTACCCCCGACTTCCACGCCAAGTCCGATCGAGACAATCGCCTCGTGCACGTCGCTTTTCAGAAGCTGATACTTCCCGCTTAACTCCAGATTGCCGAACCCATTCACGGCACCCCCTTCGTGCGGATTCAGTGCGGTAAAAGTGTCGCCGACTCCAATCGCAAATTCCGGCGTGATGCGCTTGGAGATATCCACAGAGATATCCGTCTCGCGCGTCCCACCATTGTCCGGCGCCCTGATCGTACTGACTGTTGGGAGTGAAAGTTCATCGGAGACGAAAGGATCATCCGTTGACAGCGTCGCCGGGAAAAATCGTGCGCCCGCAAAGCCGTGACCGTAAGCCCGACTGGTCGCGCCGAATTCGCATGCGACGCAAATGAGCAAATAAAGCAAAGACAAATGTTTCATTTCGATTCCTCCGAAAGTCGAAACAACGCCGCGATTCTGCGCGGTGGTTTCCGGTTTGTAATGCGCGAGGACTACGACCCGTGCACACGCACGGCGCAACCCAATCAAACGCGACTAACCGAGGAGTCGGCGCGGCGGCGGTACAGGCGGAGACCGCCCGATTTGAGAAGAACAAGAATCGGGCACCGTATATTCGAAAGGAACGAACGGTCGGATTAAACGGCCCGTCGACAACGCACAAATCATGTCGATCTTCTGCGCTGGCGATTGGAGATCAGATTTCTTTTCCGAATTCTTGCCGGCGTTTACCGCGCGGCAAAGCGAGCACGGATGACCGCCGTCAAATGTTTGGGCAATTGCCTGGCACAGGGGCGCGCGCTTTGAATACTCCATGAGCATACTCGTCCACGCGAGTGATTGCAGCGCCATCCAATGCAGACCGATTGCGCAACAAAGAGCGCTGACTGTGGCGACGCGGCCGATGCAACGAAGCACGATTGCGAGGCTAAGTGTCGCAAATTTTGATGTCAATCACTCTTTCCTCCCAGGGTTCGGAGCAAAGGCGCCGTTGCCTTCATCGAAATAAATTGTTGAACCGACGCCCGAAATTCGAAGTGATTGTCGCCAGATTCCTGCCGCGAAATCTTTCTTAGCTTCGATTGTCTTCGCTCCTGTTTTTCCTGCAACTGGGACTTGATCGACACTAGTCATTGCTTCGGACAGGATTCTGCCGTCCATTTCTTGCGGCGCGTTAATTCCAAGAATGTGCAAAATCGTGGGCGCCAGATCGACATTGCCCGTAGGCAAATCATCCGTTTGACCGCGACGAAAATCCGGGCCCGCCGCAACCAAAGTATTATGCATGTCGAATCGGCTGAGCGTGGCATGAGTCCCTTTCCCCGCTTCGCGTTGCCAATCGGCGTCGATCATTCCCGGAGTGCCGAACTGATTTTTCGAATCATTCCAGCGGAAAGCCATGACAACGTCAGGCGCATGTGGGTTGTCGATTTTGGCCTCCTTCAAATCGAAGGTTCCTGGCAAATCCTGTTTGGTAAAAATCACTCCGGCAAAATCCGACTGCTGCAAAAATTCGACAAGACGGCGCGTGAGCGTCGCATCGTGCCCGATAACATAAAACAGAACACTGCCGCCGTTCCCAACCAACATTATCTCTCCGGGTTTTGCCTCACCATCAAATTCAGTCTTCGCGACAAAGCCGGCATCGCTTAGGATTTTCCGCAAATCGATCGAGCGCCTGATCGTCGAGAATCCGTGATCGGAAACGACAAACACGTCGGTGGTTTCACGCGCAGCTTTCATATCTAACGCCGAAAGAACAGCGGTGAGATTTTCATCAGACGTTTTGATTGCGGCCAGCGCGGGTGGCGCACCGGGCGCAGATTCGTGCTCTGTTAGATCCGGCTCGCCCAGCCAAATCACTGACAACGCTGGTACGCCGTCTTTCCAAAGGAAATCTGTTACTGCTTTGGTCGTCCAGGCGTCGTGCTCCAAACGCGCAGATGGAAACGGGCCGAGTGCGGCAACGATGGGAGTAAGCATATCACGCGGAAGCGTCTGACCCGCGAAGAGCGTGACGCAGTTTTTCGCAGGCCCAATACCCGCATGTCGATCCAGCAAAAGACCGACAGTTTTCGCACTGGCGATCGCGGTGCGCCCGCCTCCGCGTTGAACGACCTCTGTGATGGTCGGAACGGAAATGTATTTGCCGCCGGAAAGTTCATCTCCTCTGCTCACAGCAGCCGGACTTTCGACGTTAATTGGTCGCCTCCGATCAATTTCCGGGCGGTACTCATAATTCGCGATCACGCCGTTTTTGCCGGGGTAAACACCAGTCACGAGTGCTGTTCCGTTCACCATCGTTGCGCTGGGATAGACTGCATGGTGATTGCGAAAAGTGACTCCTTGATGCGCGACCTTCCAAAGTGTCGGAGTCGTCTTCTCGCTGACAAAATCAGGACGCATTCCATCCCAAACAACAACCACGATATGCCGGTCGGGTTTGGATTTCTCTACCGCCGGAGCGCGAACTGGCCAAAACGCGCAGGTGACCCAAAAGCAGAACAAGATAATCCGCAACATTTGTGAACCATAGAAGCAAGAAGCCGTGGTCTCCAGTCCTTCCGGGCTTTTTCCGGCACCGAATACCATCGTGCAATCCCTCTCCGCATCCCTTTTACACCTCGCGATGTCGCTGTACTGTTTGTGTCTTCGAATTAGCTTTGTGAAAAAGATTGGCGTCTCCGTTTATTTTTTCACCATCGCTTTCGCATTGGCCGCTCCGCTAGTTCCCACTAATCCCGGGACGACATGGCGATACAGCCTGACGGAAGAAGTTGGAAAGGGCCTTACTATTTCGAATTTGAAACAGGACGCTGATAGTAAAGTTCGGCTATCAGTACTTTATCGCCTCGATGGGCTGGAGGACGTTGACGGGAGAGAGCTTCTCAAGTTCGAAATGCACCGGGCTGGTGCGGTCACCAATACAGATCTTCTTACCATCGATGAACATGGAATAACCTGTTGGGCGCGAATTAATCTTGATGGCGAACTGATCAAGTTTAATCCGCCACAGACAATGGTAGCCGCACCGCTAAAGCAAGGCGCCACCTGGAATTTCGACGGGCAGGCCGGCGATTTAAAGGTGCGACAGCAATACAATGTGACCGGAGAAGAAGATATCGAAGTTCCAGCCGGCGAATTTCATGCGTTCCATATTCGTGGAGAGCAAAGCTCACCCAGCCGAATGACAATCGATCGCTGGTTCGTGCCGGGCACTGGGATTGTTAAAGATGTTACAACGATGCGCGCCAGGGACGGCGATCTACTCGAGCGAATTTCTCTGGAACTGGCTGAGCGACCCAAAATCCAGAACAGACCAGAGGTTAAATCGGACGCGATGTCGAAAAGGCTGTCCGTGAGCTTCGCAAAAGACCAATTCGGGAAAGCAAGCACGACGTTTTCATCCGACACCCCACAGATTTACGTGCGTTGGCAGGGACGGCGTTTGCGAACAGGCGGAAAGGTGAAAGCGGTGTGGATCGCGGAGAACATCGGCGAAGATTTTCCACAAGATTACAAGGTGGACGAAGCTTCAGCGACCGTCGAAACTCAAAATGCCCACGGGATATTCGCCCTGGCGCGGCCGGAAGATGGTTGGGCGATCGGTGATTACCGCGTTGAACTCTACATTGATGGTGTCTTGGTGGACGCGGCGAAGCTAAAAATCGTGAAGTGAAAGTGACGCAGAGAAGCCTGTCTGCGAATATACTTGCACTCTCGTTGCAGGCAGGATTGCCTGCATCACGGCTATTTCCTTGAATCCAAAGCGAGGCTTCGATGCATCGTAGCTAGAGAAACCATATTTTACATGAAGAAGATCACAATTGTATTTCTGACCGTCTGCGTCGCTCTGGCCGCTGGATGCCGATGGGTTGGCGTTCGAGGCAATGGCCACATCGAAACGGATGACCGAACGATTAGTGCGTTCACCGAGATCGACGCCGGTGGAGCATTCGAAATCGAATGGCAAAGCGGGTCCCCTGCTCTCCGCATCACGACCGACGAAAACCTTCTTTCTTATGTCGAAAGTAACGTGTCGGGCGACACGCTTCAGTTGCGCACGCACGACCAAATTTGGCCAACACACGGAATCAAGGTCGTTATCTCCAGCCCAACAAGGGCAGCTGCAAGGATCCGCGGCGCTGTAAAACTCACCGCAAAACAACTCACGGGACCCAAGTTCGCTCTTGAAGCTAGCGGCGCGTCACATGTTTCGCTCGATGGAAACGTCGATGAACTCCTTGCCGATATGACCGGGGCTAGCCACTTAGAGGCAGGCGGCCTCCAAACCAGGGCCGCTGAAATATCCACGACGGGCGCAGGGGATGCGGAAGTCGCGGTCGCCGAAACCTTGAAAGTCGCCATTACAGGCGCGGGAAAAGTTACCTATTCTGGCAATCCGAAGATTGAAAAACACATCATCGGCGCCGGCTCGGTTCACCGCAAGGATTGATCGGCTCTTACTGTAGCGGCGGTCTGTGACCGCCGGTCGCGATTTGCACCGACCGGCCGCGCCGGGTACACGATCTGCCGGGATGGAGAATTTCATCTGCGTGCAATGCGGAACGCAGTTTTCGGAGACGGCCAAGCCGCCGCTACGTTGTCCGATTTGCGAGGATGAACGGCAATTTGTGCGCCATGGCGGCCAGGAATGGACCACACTTAAACGTCTCGCTGCGGACCATCAAAACCGTTTCGAAGAAGAAGCGCCGCAACTCTTCGGCATTGGCACCGAACCCGAATTTGCCATCGGCCAGCGCGCGCTGCTTGTGCAATCGCCGGCCGGAAATTTGCTCTGGGATTGCATTGCATTGCTGGACGATCGTACAATCGCAGAAGTCAACGCGCGCGGCGGGATCCGCTCAATCGCGATATCGCATCCGCATTACTACACAACGATGGGCGAATGGGCCGAGCGCTTTGATGCCCAAATCTTGTTGCACGCCGCAGATCGCGAATGGGTCATGCGTAAAAGCCCTCGAATTCAGTCTTGGGAAGGAGAAACTTTGCCGCTCTGGGATCACCTCACGCTAATCAATTGCGGCGGGCACTTCGATGGCGGCACAGTGTTGCATTGGCCGGCAGGTGAAAATGGCAAAGGCGCTTTGCTTACAGGCGACATCATTCAAGTAGTGCAAGATCGCCGCTATGTCAGTTTCATGCGCAGTTATCCGAACCTGATTCCGCTCGGGGCCACCGCCGTCCATCATATTCTAAAAACAATCGAACCGTTTCCCTTCGATCAGATTTACGGTGCGTGGTGGAAAGCGAACGTGCTGTCGGACGCGAAAGCGGCAGTCAGGCGATCCGCGGAACGCTATCTCCGCCGGATAAGCGAGCAGGGCTGATTTCAAACCAACTATAATTAACAGCCGTAGTGAACTGGCCCGCGGCGGCCCGCCTGTTGCATCTCGTCGTCGCCGCATGCGTTTCTGGGGAGCAAAGACAGCCTGTGCTCCTTAGAACAACTGCATCAGACACCTCAAATCATCTGATCGACAATCCGCGGTAGCGCTACCGCCGCTGGCTCCCTCACTAATCGTGTCGCAAATCGCGAGAGCGGCGTTTCCTCGGGATTTACTTCGATGAGGTCGCCGCCGTGGTGGCTCGCGCGCAGCGCCCAATCAATGATGTATCCAAACGTTGCCGTTGTTCCTGCCACGATCACAACCCCGCAGGAATCGCCCTGCAAATAGTTCTTAACGCGTTCGGTTTCAGGCGCAGGCAAAGGCTCGCCGAACCAAACCACGCCCGGCCGCATGAGCGTATCGCACTTCGTACATCTCGGGACGCCATTTTGCTGCGCCTCGTCCTGCCCGCTTGCGCCTTCGGTCGCCGCGGCGATCGAAGGCCGGTAATCGTATTGTTTAAAATCGCAGCGCGAGCATTTGGTAACAAAAATGTCTCCGTGAATTTGCACCATTTCCGCCTTCGCCAGGCCAGCGCGCTCGTGCAGGTTGTCCACGTTCTGGGTGACGAGCAGAAATTCATCCGCACGTTGCGCCAGTTTGGCAATCGCTTCATGGGCGGCATTCGGTTGCGCATTGCGAATGCGCCGACGCCGCTCGCGATACCATTGCCAAACTAATTCCGGATCGCGCGCGAACGCTTCCGGTGTCGCCAACTTTATCGGATCCAGATTGCGCCAGTAGCCATCTTTGTCACGAAAGGTTGGAATCCCGCTTTCAGCCGAAACACCCGCGCCTGTAATAACAAGAACACGCACAAATTAAGATCGATCAGCAGCGGCGATTTCCAAGTCCGTCGCTACAGAACATTGCCGCCGATTGGACAGTTAATGTTGCCACTGCCGCTCTGGATTGCCAGACTCGCTCCATGAACGACCAAGAAATTGAATCCGGCGCAATCCGCGAAATTGAACCTGAGGTAAGGACGTTGTTTACAAAGCTTGTCGAACGCGATCCGCAGGAAGCGGCCAAGATGCTGGAGCCGTATCCGGATGAGTTTGTTGTTCAAATGCTGGATCTGCTAAATCCGGCATCCGCACTGAAGATACTTCAACGCTTCAACCCCTCACGGAGACAAACCATTCTGGCCACCGCTTCCCCTGAAACCAACAAGCAATGGATGCGGAATCAGAGGTACCCCGAGCGGACGATCGGACGATTAATGCAGCCCCCATTGGCAGTTTTCCGTCCGCAAACGACAGTTGCCGAAGCAACCGAACAAATTCGGCGGCTCGCCAGAAAAACAATTATCACCTACGGCTTTGTCACAGGCGAACAGGAGAAACTCCTTGGAGTCGTTGTGATGCGCGACATGCTGCTGGCGCAGAGCAGTCAGCGTCTCGAGGAAATCATGCTCACGAATCCCTTCTACCTTACGCCAGAGATGTCGCTCCCTGAAGCGATGAGAGCTGTGCTGGTTCGGCATTATCCAGTGTATCCAGTTTGCGAAAAAACGGGCCGACTGCTCGGCCTGTTGCGTGGCCAGATGCTGTTTGAGGCCGAGGCGATCGAATTAAGCGCGCAACCGGGCGAAATGGTCGGTGTAGAAAGCGAGGAGCGCCTCACCACTCCATGGCTGCGGAGCCTGAAATTTCGACATCCCTGGCTTCAGGTAAATTTATTCTGCGGACTAGTCGCTGCAGCCGTCGTCGGATTTTTTCAGGAAACGATTGACCACATCATTGCGCTGGCAGTATTTCTGCCGGTGCTCATTGGTCAGGCGGCAAATACCGGAGTGCAGGCACTGGCAGTATGCTTGCGCGGGATGACCCTGGGCGATTTAAGATCCGGCAGGCAACGGACGCTCCTGATCAAGGAAATGTTGCTTGGAACCTTAAACGGAGCCTTGACCGGCATAACAGGCGGGATCGCGATGTTCATCTTTGCAACCATGGTGAAAAGCCGGGTGGCTCTGACGCTAAGTTTGGTGGTGTTCCTTGCTATCACCATCAGTTGTTGCTTCAGCGGCATAGCTGGCGCGATGGTGCCCCTGGCTCTCAAGAAATTTGGCGCTGATCCGGCAACGGCGTCCAGCATCGTTGTAACAACTTTCACCGATGTTGGCTGTCTGCTCGTCTTCCTTGGGCTGGCTGCCTTGCTGATCTAGAGAGATCGCTAACAACATTTGTTAGGAAAAAGATCGCCTTGTTGCCACCGCAAGTTTATCACTCGATTCCCATGCAAAAATACACCTTTACCCTGACTATCCTCACCCTGTTCATCTCGTGTGCTCTTGCTTTCAGTGCACCGAATACTCCAGAAACCCGGCGTCACGAAGCCGAACGTTACCTCCAGGCTACTCCGCCAAAGGCGCTGTTTGAGGACATGGCCGAAAAGATGGCTGCGAACCTTCCGCCGGACCAACGCGAACAATTTAAGAAATTGATGACTTCGCAACTCGACATCGCGGCATTAACCAAAGCGATGATAGACTCAATGGTGAAGCATTTCACGACCGAGGAGTTGAAAGCGCTGGCAGATTTTTACGGTTCGCCCGTCGGGAAATCAGCGATGCAAAAGTTCGGCGCCTACATGGCGGACATCATGCCGACGATCGAGGCAGAGATAATGAAAGCGCAAGCAAAGGCGAACCAGTCACTTCCGAATCAATCGCCGAAATAAGCTCCGCCGCCTTCGAAGTTGTCGGTGACGGCTACGGCCACCGTTGGCTCTCCATTTCGCCGAGGAACGCGCCGTGAAACATGTTCTACCAGCTCACGGCGCGAACCTCGGCGCGTCTTGGATTTTCCTGAACTAGCCCGTGCTTGATCTACCGCCGAGGTTGATAGTTAATCGACCAGTTTTGCTGCTGAACGTTCGGAACCGGTGTGCCGGTTGCTGTGTCGTAAATAGAACGCGAGAAGAAGATCACTTGGGTCCCTGTGTTGTTCGGATCGAAGAAGGGATCGCCCGGCGGCACGGGAATATCGAACGCCTCATCGCCTGAAGTAGTAAGGTCGAGATCGTGATCGACGAACTGGCCCCAGCCGTAGGCATAATCTGAAAGATTGCGTGCGTTGGGCAGGTTCTCGTCGGCTTGATCGACAACGCTGTTGCTAATGAAACGCGCACTGGGACGGGTCGCGCCTGCGGGCGTGGACAGTGAGTCACCGTAAGCAGCCGACACAAACCGCATGAGATCCGACCCGGCGGCGCCCCAGAATCGATGGCCGTTATTGTTTCCTATCCCGTCGATCGGCGCCGGATTGAATTGGTTAACATGAGCACCGATCAACGCCGGAGGAAGATATCCCGGGCGTGGTTGCAAATTTTGCAGCGTCGTGCCGTCAAAGAAAAAGACGTTGTCCTGAATTTTCGTGATAACGGTGTTGCGGCGGATGATGTCCGACAGCCGTGTTTGCTGAAGCGCCTGCAGTTGCCCGTCGTGAAAAACTCGCTGATACCAGAAGCGATCGCCGTCACGGACGCGCTCGAATTGGTTTGCGATGATTTTCCGAAAAGTCGGGCCGACGCTTGAGCCGGGCACATGATCTTCGGCAAGGCCGCCGACCCAAAGATCGATTGAATCGACATTTCCATAAAGCTGGAACAACTTTGCCTGCAGCACGGGATCGCTCGTGACCTGACTGAAATCCGTAACGCGGGGCAACCCAAATGCGACGCGCGTGCTGTTATAATCCGCGAGCCCGTGGTCGCGGCCGCGCTGAATATTGAGTGAGGCAAGATCAAAACCACCGGCGCCCGGAGGCCCAAACAGAAAATTACGCAGGTCGCCGACTATTTTCGTATCGACCTCCTGGGCATTGTCGGTTGCGAGATATTTGAGGATCGGGTCCGGCCCAGTTTCCTCTAGCGGAGCAGGATTAAAGAACGCGTCCGCCAGGGCGAGTGTTGCGCGGATGGGATTGCCTTCGTTGTCCAGAAATTGGACATCGCTATTGACGAGGGTATGGCCAATGCGATAAGCGGCAGTCGAAAACTCATTCGCGATCCCGGGATTCACGTCGTTCTTATAGCCAGAGTAGCTTCGCAACGCGTTCGGTCCGAGCAGCGCCGGAAGAAATTCATTGTAGGTAATCACCTGCAGTTCGCCGGCGACGATTCGTCGCGTCATTTGGAAAATCTCTTCGTCGTTTAGCGAATGATTGGCCGCGGCGATAGCGGCGGCGATTTGATTGTGTTCCCGCACAAACAGCGCCTGAATCGCGGTCAGTTCGACATTCTCGTTCGACCGAACGTCCCCGGCCAAAAACAGTTCGTTATCAGGAACTCGGTGCGCATCATTCGCGTTTGGCAGGCCGTCGACGTTGAGTGGAGGCAGATTGCCAGTGCTCGTTTTCAGAGCGCCGCCTTGAAACGTGCGCAGGGCAGCGGTGCGTGTCGAGTCGGAACCATAGACAACCGAACCATCGAGATACGATGTAATCTGATTGGGTTGCTGCCTTGGATTCGGCTCGCTCGCCTGCAACTGGAAGTTAT
>DATIOX010000009.1:0-6499 GCA_035472675.1 Candidatus Dormiibacterota bacterium | reverse complement strand
CCCGCAGATAAGCGGTTAACGCACGGGCATCCGCTTCGGTGAGCACCTTTCCGAAACCAGGCATTTCCCTTTTAATGCCACCGGTGATGACCTGACGAATAAGCCCGTCGCCGGAACGTAGATTGTGAAGATCGGAACCTTCATCCCCGCGCGCATCGATGCCGTGGCATACCGCGCAATGTTTTAGGAAAAGGCGTCGGCCCTGGCTAATTGCCTCGGTGCTGACGTCAGCCGATTTTACTTTAGACGGCGGTTTGGCGGATAGAGAAGGGCTAAGAGCTAGAGCGAGGCCAAAGGTCGCCAAAAGGGATGCACATGAGATGACAAACGCCACAAGAAGAGCTTGGCCTTCGCTCAGGTTTCTCATCAATCAATGAGGCGTCATGATCTCGCCGCCCGAAAAGCCTGCTGCGCCGACGAGCGCGCAGGCGAACGCCAGCACGGACAGATAGATGGCAAAGCCACGTCGCGAAAAACCCTCACCTACGGCAACACGCCAGCTAGTTAGGCCAACGATTAGAGCGAACGCTGGCCAGACAAAAAGATGGTGGTGGCTAATCACGCCAGCTCCAGTGAGCTTCCATTTGGTCAACGCCAACCCCGAGAACACCGCGCCGAACGAACTAACCCCGCTGACGAGGAGGAGCCAGTAACCGGTAACTCGGAGGTCGCGTGCGCCAGAATAACCAGGAAGAAAAAATCCGAGCATGTCGAACAAGGCAGCGCCGAAAAGCAATGCAATCGGAAAGTGCGTTGCGCCGCCGTGTAATCGAGACCAGAAGAGTGGGCTCACAAATGAGTTCGGCAGTTCACTCGTATCTCAACGCGGCCAAAGGACTCACGTGGGCAGCCTTGCGCGAAGGCCATAGAGCAAACAAAACGTTTAGTGATCCAGCCGCGACGAAAGCGAACAACGCGCTGTTACGATCGAAAATAAACGGTGAGCCAGGAGGCTTGCTGAGCAGCCGCGACAATGGCCAGGAAACGGCAAGTCCAAAAGTGCAACCCAGCAGTGCAAGAGCAGCACTTTCAAACAACATTTGTAGGAAAATATCGGTCGCGGTGGCGCCCAAGGCTCGTCTGGTTCCAATCTCCGGAGTGCGTTCTTTCACGGCGATCCATGTAATGCCTAACATTCCCAGTCCCGATACAATCAAGGCACTCGCCGCAATCCAGCGAAGAAAGAATCCGAGCCGGTTAGCAGCCAGTCGCTGAGTATCGAGCAATGTCTTTTGATTTTGAATTTGGAAATCATCGCGCTGATTCGCATGAACATGGTGGGCCTCATGCAGTCGAGAACGGATCGCTTCGGCCGCCCCATCCATTGCACTCAGATTGTCGATTTCGAGAACAATTGCGTTATAATGATCGACGTTCATCAGCCGTCGCATCGAGGTGGTGAGTGGCACGAACACTTGGTCGTCTTCGTTTGCTACATCCAAGCTTTGACCCCTTTCGCTAAGAACGCCGACCACGGTGAATGGCACACGATTGATCATCACGCGCTGACCGACCGGGGACGTGCCTCCAAAGAGGTCAATCGCCGCGGTGTGACCAAGCAAGGCGACACGAGAGACTGCCCGCTCGCGATTAGAATCAAACAGTTCTCCAGTTGTAACTCTCCAATTCTTGATTTCGAAATACTCCGACTCACAGCCCACCACGGTGGTATTCTTCGACAGGTCTCCCGCCTTCAGCCAAAAATTTGCCGTCACTATGGCGGAAGAGCGAGTTCGCGTGAGGACATCGCGCCGTATCGCGACATAATCGCGCTCGACCAAAGTTGTTACCGGCTGACCCGTGCGCGTTCGACCGGCTATGGCCCGACTTTGCGCCGGCGTGATAATCAGGACATTCGTACCCATCCGCTGAATTTGATCTAGGATCTTGCGAGTCCCACTCGCGCCGTAGTTCACGGAGCAAACGACGCCGGCCACGCCAACCGCCGTGCTCATCATGACGAGTGCAGAGCGTAACCGGTACCGCCAGAGCAATCGCAGTGATCGGATGATGATCTGGGACTCGCGACGATTCATTTTATGAGCGCAGCGCTCTGATTGGATCAACCTTGGATGCAGTCCAGGCCGGATAGATCCCAAACACGACTCCGACTACTATGGACACCAGGATCGACATCGCGAAAGGCTGCCAAATCAAGATTGATGGCAAGTGCATGAGGCGGGTGACCAACTGCATGCCAGCCCAGCCAATCAGAACGCCGCTAATCCCGCCAGCGAGCGAAACCAACGAAGCCTCAAGCAGGAATTGCATCACAATGTCGCCACGCGCTGCACCGACTGAGCGCCGCACGCCGATTTCCTTGCGCCGCTCGGATACAGCAATCGACATCAGACTCATGATCACGATTCCGCCGATGAGTAGTGCCATTGCCGACACGCCAGTCAGAATTTTTTGCAGCGTGCTGCCTGCTCGGGTGACCCGCGCCATCGTCGCCGTGGGGTTTGTGACGGTGAAGTCGTCAAGTGCTGGCGGCTGAATGCGATGTCGCTCACGCAGCAGCATGGTGAGTTTTTTCGTCGTTCCACTGCTCTGTTCCGGATTTTTCACCTGCGCAATCAACATCGTTAGAAAATCGCGATTGAAGAGACGGCGAGCCGCTGTGTTTATCGGAATCAGAACGATGTTGTCTAATTGTGTGCCAGCCGGACCTGCGCCGCGCGACTTCAATAAACCGATAACCTGAAACGGAACATCTGCGATACGAATGGTCTTCTGCAGTGGATCTTCATCTGGGAACAAGTCCCTTTGAACATCGCGTCCTATAACCGCAACGCGCGCAAGCGATGTATTTTGCTCTTCACTGAAAAAGCTTCCTTCAGCTACTTCTTCCGAGCGGAGCGCCAGCCACTTGGCGCCGACTCCGAAAACGGCCGGGGATGACTGGTGGTCGCGATACTTCACGTCGATGTCGAAGGCGCTCTGCACTTCGGCCACATCCTTAATTTCAGGCAATTCAGTCGCAATCGCTTTCGCATCTTCAAACCTTAGTGACTGCGGCACGTTCACCAGTGTCGGCATGCCACGGAAACTAGCGCCGCCCGGCCGGATAATAATCGTGTCAAATGTCCCGATCATGTTTTTGAACTGCTGCATCGTCTCGCGCTTTGTCCCCTCACCGACGGCGGTGAGAATCGCCAACGATGAAATCCCCGTGAGAATGCCGAGTATCATCAGGAATGTCCGAACTCGATACCGACCTATCGTTCTCACTGCTTGCTGCGTGATCTTCCTTCCTTTCACGTTGAGTTTCTTCTTAGGTGGCCGTTTTCGCAGTTTGAGCGTGATCGGAAACGATTCGGCCGTCGCGCAAGAGAATGTCACGCGCGGCATAGGAAGCGACCTCGTGATCATGAGTCACGAGAAGAATGGTTCGGCCCTCTCTATGCAAAGCTTGGAGCAAATGCATGACTTCGGCGCCGGCAGTTATGTCCAGGTTGCCGGTGGGTTCATCAGCAAGTATCAGCGCCGGATTATTAATTAGCGCGCGAGCGATCGCGACACGTTGCTGTTCACCCCCGGAAAGTTCTGTCGCAAAGTGCTTGGCACGTGCCGCCAACCCAACACGCTCTAACGCGGAAAAGGCCTTCCTGCGGTCTACGCGTCCATCTCCATAAACCATTGGAACTTCAACGTTCTCCAACGCAGTTGTCCGAGGCAAAAGATTGAATGATTGAAAGATGAACCCAATCTTTGCGTTACGGACGCGAGAGAGCTGTTTGTCGTCCAAACGGGCAACATCTTCGCCATCGAGATGGTAGCCCCCCTCAGTCGGTTGATCGAGACAGCCGAGGATGTTTAGCAACGTTGATTTGCCGGAACCCGAGGCTCCGCGGACAACGACAAATTCTCCCGGCAAAATTCTAAATGATGCTCCCTTGAGCGCCTCGACCGTTTCGCCTTCGCCCCGCGGATATCTCTTTGAGATATTTTCTATTACAATCATTGCTGTTTGCCCCCGGAGAGTGTTTCAACTGCTTCCCGTTGCAGGCAGCAGAACCTCGTCATCGGTGCCGACTCCTTTCTTGATTTCGACCATGCCGCTCTCTTTGCTGCCAATCGCAACTGACCTTCGCTCGCGCCCGCTCTTGCCGACCACATACACAAAGGTTTTATCGCCGTCGTGCCGAACAGCGGCAGTCGGAAGCAGCAGCGCGCCATGCTGTGCTGTCTGGATTGACACGTTGGCAGTCATGTCCGGCTTGAGCAGTTCGGCGTTTTCCCGGATGGCAATCGTCACCTCGTAATTCACGACCCCTGAAACGATCGTCGCTTTGGGTGCAACGCTCTCCACCGTGCCAGGAAAATCGCGCGCCGGAAAAGAATCTACCGTGAATGTCGCAGCGTTGCCCGCTTGAACAGTTGCGATGTCGTTTTCATCTACCATCGCCACCAATTGCAAAGCGTGATCGCCAATAATCGTGACGAACGTTGGTGCGGTAAAGGAGGCAGCCACCGTTTCCCCCTCTTGCGTGGAAACAGATGCGACCGTGCCGCTGATCGGCGCCCGGATGTTGATGTAGTTCAAATCGACCTTTACCAGGTCGCAATCACGAAGAGCTTTTTGATATCTCGCCTTTGCCTCTTCCAAGGCCAATCGCAGGTCTTCCTCCTCTTGCGCAGCTACTACTTTTTTTGACGCCAGAAGGTGCGCGCGGTCGTAATTGACACGCGCGCGTTCCATGCTGGCTCGGTCCAACTCTGCTTGTGCTTCGCCATCCGCGAGCCGCGCCTGAGTCATGCGATCGTCGATTTCAGCGATAAGGTCCCCCTTCTGCACGTGTGAACCGACAGTCACGTTCAGTTTTTTCACGATCCCGGAAAGCTGCGAACCAACGCGCACTTCCGACCCGACCCGCAGTCGAACAATTCCGGTTGCGTTGACAATAGCTCCGATCTTGCGCCGCTCCGCATGCACGATCCGCTCCTTCTCAGCAGGCGCTTTCTTGCGTTCGCGGCTGATCGCGTAGAGGCTCGCCATCGCCCCTCCAGCGACCAGAAGAAGAGAAATGATTACCGTCCAACGCCGCATATTACTGCTTCTTCTCGAACACCATCACGAGCGGTGGACTCGATCCCCGCACCGATTCCACCGTCATTGTTTTGCCGTCAGGCGAAAGCGAACGCGTCTCGGTTCGCACTACATTCTGCCCGGCGACTGCACTCTGACCTGTCCAGGTGGTGATCAGTTTGTTACCGTCCCACTTACTCACTGTTTCGTTCGCTCCGCCCATCGGTGACTCATTCGTAGCGGGCGCCCCGGACAGATCGTAATGAGTTTTCCTCTCCTCGTCCTTGCCTTGATACGTTGAACGGCCAGTGACATCGAGAGTTGAATCGGATTGCTGAACCGTCAGTGACAGCTTCATTTGCGCCATCATCCCCACGTTCTTGCTCTTTTCGGGATTGAATTCCCAAGCGCCTGAGAAGTCTGGTCGCTCGGCTGCAAAGGCCGCCATGCCCACCAAACACATCGCTGATATTAACAACTTGGTTTTTATATTTGATCCTTTCTTATGGTTGACTGCGTGAACCGTCTCGCACGACACGGCTGCCAGAGACACACGGAAGCTATCGCAAGAACCAGATGCATTTTTATTCTGATTTGCGCCGAAAACGGAGCTCTCACATGAACGTGGCCCCCGAAAACAACTGAAACCCGACTGGCCTTGCGCAATGCGACCGTCTAACAGCGTTTGCCGCCCCGGCCGCGCTGCAACTGTCCCGCTTGTCTGGCCCGTGATGTGCGCGAGATTCATTCTGTGCCAGCGGAAAATCGCACCCGCGACTCTCGGCTGTAAGCACAGTCTAGAGTCCGTACCTATGTATAGGGTCAAATGGAACTTTACGATTTTTTTGACCTGCGTTCGCGCACTGGTTTTGCCACCGGACATGTCGCGATGTTCGCGCTTTCGAGATGCTGGACTACTGAGGCTAGATTTCGGCGCATATCGTGCAATGTCCGAATCTTTTGATTGATCGTCTGTAGCCGTTTCCGACCCATTGCTATGATTGCCTGAACCTCTTCCGACTTACGCCGCAACGGCCGCCACGTCGCCGCCATAGTCCCATGAATTTCGAGAAGCTCCTTAATCTCCGCAAGCGTAAAACCCATCTCCTGATTGCGCTTGATGAAAATGACCCGCTCGAGATCGCGCGCCTCGTAAACTCGATAACCTGCGTCGCTTCGTGCCGGCCGCGGCAGTAAACTCTGCCGCTCATAAAAACGAATAGTCTGAACGTTGACAGAGGCGCCGCGAGCGAGTTCTCCTATATGCATTTCCCACTAATCCACTCTATACATAAGTATATGGCAAGTTGGAAACATCGTTGGCGGGAATGTGCTCAGTGTGATTAAAAGAGACGATTTGTTCATGGCTTTGGTGATCCGCGAATAAAATCTTCGATAACTAGTAGCCCGCAATTGCGCGTCAGCAGCGCAATCGGCTACGCCAAGTTTTTCAGTAGGTCGCATGATGCC
>DATIOX010000008.1:0-11793 GCA_035472675.1 Candidatus Dormiibacterota bacterium | reverse complement strand
GAATGGGGGCGACAACTTCAAGCTAGGGTATGAGGCAGATTCCCTCGACGGATTAATGGATGAGTTTGGTTTCTGGATCCGTCGCTGCCTTACACAGACAGAAGTAGGACAACTGTACAATAACGGCGCTGGCTTGCCCTTTAGTTCGTTCCATTAATCTTGTCCCCCGTCACGTCACCCGCGGTTCAGAGCTTCCAGCGATGCATCCGACACCAGGTATGCGATGTCAAAAAAAGCCTTGTGAATAGTCAACCGGCAGCAGCATGAACGAAGGCGGCATAAGCATCTAACGAGAATCCAGATTGTTCGGCCATCCTCGTCCGCGCTTGCGACACAGCCCCAACTCCAACCGGCTTTGCTGAGATTGTCAGCGATGATCTCCCAGTATTTCATCTTACGTCGAGCGTGGCTCCTTTTCGTAGAACAGCGTGGTTGAGCTGTACTGTTTTTTAGGTGCGAGCGAGGCGACGATTTTCTCGAAGCGCGGATCGCCGCGGAGCGGATCCCAGACCGGGAGCAGCTTTAAGAGACCGTAGCTCAGCATGCCCGCTGAGACGGGAGCACGCACTCTAGCTTCCAGTTGCTGCAAGGGCTAACTCCTTTTCGCCTGCCCACGCCGCTGTAATGGCGAAATATTGAATGACGTAACTGCCGTTAACCACGTCTTTTTCCAGCGGCGTGAGCGCGATCGCTCGACGGCCTTCGTCCAACGCCACGTCTTTCCGCCCAAGAGCAGCGTCGATTAGGCCGAGGACGCAAAGCGACGGGCCGTAGTCGGGCTGCGCCTGAACGATCTTCTCCTGCTGGGTGCGAGCCGCTTCAAACGCAGCACTGAGCTTACTAACCGTGAGACAACTCCGCGCGCGCGAAGGGAAAGATCGGGGGGCCTAAAGAATGAGTTCTTTGTCGTCGTCCTCCCCGCCGGGACACTCGACTTGCGATAACAAATAGCGAAACTCCGCGGCTTCGCTCCCGTTCAAACCGGCCTTGCCCTTGCGAACAATCTCAATCACGCCAAGCCGAGCGAGCGCGAAAGTGATCGTATGTGCTTTTTGCTGGGTCAAGCCGTTACTAACTTTCGCCGCATCGCGGTAACTCAGGGAATATGTCGCTTTCGGAGATAAAAACGATAACTCGCGATGCAATGCTGCGAGTCTGCGCCAATTCTCCGGCGCGTTCGCATAGCCCGGTATCATCGGGAGTTGATCGAGCGAAACCTTTGGAACGTTCTCAACCGCCTTCGTGAGCGTGCCTTCGCCTGTCGGCACGCGAACTTTTTCAAGCTCTGCAAGAAACGCGGCCAAGTGATCGTCGCGCGTCTCGGCGGCGCCGAGGAACGACTGAGAAAGGCGCTGCCATCCGTCGAATGTCAGCATCAGCTCCGCGTTGCTCAGTTTCCGACCAAGTTTCATTTCAAACGCTCTTAGGTCGCGCGCGAGCTTAAAGCGCTTCTTTGCAGCAATGTCGCCTCCGCGCGAGCAAGCGTTGCTAGCGGCCAATCGTTGAAGCTGCGTGTCTAGTTTTCTTTCAACGGCTTGTCCGTTGGACACAAGAGACACAGATACACAAGGAGACTCAGAGACTAAGACACTCAGAGACTCAAGACACTTAGGAGAATCAGGCAATTCAGGATATTCATGAGACTTACGAGGAACACGGCAAGGGAAACCGGCCATTTCCAAGTATCGCTTGATCGCTTCCCGCCTTGAGATGTTGAAGTGCTTCACCAGGAAAGCGATTTCATCACCATACCCGCAACCGACATGACATTTCCACTGCCAGCCTTTGCCATCGCTGCTCTGAAACACCGAAAAT
Organism: Candidatus Dormiibacterota bacterium; assembly: GCA_035472675.1. Classification (GTDB taxonomy): domain Bacteria; phylum Verrucomicrobiota; class Verrucomicrobiia; order Chthoniobacterales; family UBA10450; genus Udaeobacter. Next base: position 9,978 of record DATIOX010000008.1, on the reverse strand, counting down.
GACGGGTGCTCATCGTCGTGAAAAGGACACACCGCCTCCTTGCCGATGTGTCTCTCACCATAGCCAAGTTCGCGCATCAACTTCGGCACTGGCAATCGCGGCTTAGCCTTATCAATCTTCGCCCGTAGCTCGGCGTTTTCCGTGCTGTCGAACTGACGACCGCTCATAGTGCGACACCTCCCGGCACTGAGGCGGCCTTCCTGCGACGATTCGAATCAGCCGCTATGTTGATACTCCCGCGCTGATTTGACGCGCCCTGTAGCCGAAAACGCCAGGAAAACTGGTCACCGGCGGACACTAAATAGCGGTCGATGATCCTTCGAACCTTGCGCCAGGTTCCACGAATCTCGAATGTTCGGCGGAAATGGTTTACCCCACTGATTTCGACGCGGCGCGCATCCTCACGCTTTTCGAGTTTCCGACTTAATTATGGTTCCGTCGTCCGAATCCAAAACACGCCAGGCACGACTTGCCATGCGCAAAGTTCCAGCAGCCCGTAGGTCGCGTTGACATCGCGCGCTCTGGCTTGTAATCTCGATTCGACAGCTAGTTTGTTTGCGCGTTCGCCCGGTTGCCGCCGGGCGTTCGCATTTTCCGGCGCGCTCATTGGTCACCTCCAATCGTCGCGCCCGACCACCGCACATCGGCATCTGCTTCGATGCGCTCCACGTCCGAGAGTGATAACGGACGCCGCGCCCAAGTTTCGGAAACGGCAGAAGCCCGCAACGCTCCCGCCTCTTTAATGTTTCGACTGAAACTTGCCAGCGGTCGGCAAGCCCTTTGCGAGTGACTAACTGAACTGCGTTATCTTGATATTTCATGATGCGCAAAGAAAGCGCATCACTTCAATCTTTCCGTAACAGAGACCTGGGGAATTTTGTTACGCCAACCTTGAGGTCACGGTTGTGGGCGCTGTCTGCGCAGTGCTGCACTGATGCTCAACAATACGCGCGGCGTTTCCGCTCGTGTGATGCTCTTGACGTTGTGCTTTGGAGGCGTCGCCGGCGGACGTGTGATGTAGGTTCCGCTGCGGGCCCGCTCTTTGATCAATTCGTTGATCTGCTCTGCATGCAACTCTCCCCGCTCGCGGACGGCACGCGCCAAAGCTTTGAGGCGGTTCTTTCGCATCCGAAAATTTTCTTCAGTGATAAGAGGATGGTTAAGTCTGACCAGCTCACGCACCGCATCCTTCGCTTTAATGGACGGGTTGCCGGAGATATCGGCATCAAGCTTGTCATAGCCTGATTTCATATCACGCGACACGCATTTGCCAAAAGGTCGATAAAAAATTGCTTTTGACCAGTCTCGGCCGCCAAACGAATTTCCTCTCCGTAGGCTTTCAAGTCTTCCGCCGCAAGCCTGGCAATCCTATGCCAGTCCAATGCTTCTGCTTCCTTGCTCTTAAATGCATCCTCCAGATCGTGGCGCTCCCCTTGGCAGGGCTTGGGTTTGATTGAATCGCAGACCAATCGCATAAGCTCTGCGTCCGATACCGTTTTTGCTTTCACGCTCTCTTGTGTTTGCTGTACTCGGTCACGTTTCGCCATTACCGCGCCCTCGCTTTCTCTCTCGCCGCTTTTCGCTCTCGGCTACGGTTTATGGGAATAACGTTTTTCGGCATCAACCATTCGCCGACAGGAATCGTTGGCCGTGTTTTCAAGTCCGTGTAGTGCGCCGCAGTCGTGGATAGATCGGCATGACGCAACACGCGCGACGCGGCGTAGATGCCGTGCTCGGCCGTAATCAACGCGCCAAGTTCTTTTCGCAGTTCATGCAGAGGCTTCTTTGCAGTTACCCCATGCTTGCGCAGCCACGCTGTCACCCGGTCAAAAACACTTTGCGCGCGATAGTGTCGCCCCCACGTTCGCGGACCTGAAACGTTGTCACCGCTTTCAATCACAAACTCTCCCACAGCACGCGCGCGAAAGCCTCTAAGCAATTCAACAACGCTCGCGTCGATCGGGACTTCCCCGCGTGAATCCGCACTTTTCAAACTTGCGGTCTCAGTGTTCTCAACGCGGATAAGGCCGCGCTCAAAATCAATCTGATGCCAGCACAGTGTGTCTATCTCGCCTTTGCGCAATCCCGCCGCGAGCGCAATCAGCACCACGAGGAACGCGGGCGAATCTTTTCCTGCAAGTTCGCTCTGTGCTGTGGTTAAGAGAGCCTTGGCATCAATACGCGAGAAATACTTTGCGCTTTGTCTCGGAAAAAACTCCACGCCCTGAAACGGTGGGGGGTCCGGCAACGGAACAAACTTAGCAATCTTTTTTCCAAACAAACTGCGCGCCTGCCGCAGAGTGGAATTGCACGACGTCATTCGTGAACGCTGTTCGGCTGGCGTCTTTGCCCGCTTCACGTATTCCATCCGCCATTTCTGAATTGCCGCCGGGGAAAGAAGCGAGAGCGGGGCCGAGTCGCACGCTTCTCGATACGCTCGCGCGCCACCACCTTTGGGGCCAAAGCGTTTGGGGTTGCGTTTCACCCGGATGATGTCACCAACGATTTTACGCAACGCGGCAGCATACAGCGCGAAGGTGGCTGGATTCACCGTTGCCACGGAACGCGCCGCTTCAATCCATTGGCCGATGGTAGTGATATTCTCTGTGGCCTTCTGCGGGCGATGCTTGGCGAGCGCGGCTTCGACTCCGAGGGTAAGAAAATCAGTGTAAACGTTCGCCGCTTTCCGCGCTGCTGCTTCCGCGTTTCCGGTTCCGAGTGAGAAGGCCATGCGTTGACCACGCATTTGCAGCCTCATTGAATAGTGCGGAGACACCTCGCCACGCGCGTTAAATGGCCTGTAGATGCGTGATCGCCAGTAGCGCGAGTCATTCTTGCCGACTCCCCCGGTAAACGTGTTTGCCACTTGCTTGCCACTTTTTGTGTTCAAACCTGACCCGGATTTGTTCCGTTGTGTGCTGCTCGCTATTGTCGGAATCACATCTGGAAACTGCGCTTTTTCAGTATGCATGACGGAACATTACGGAACATGTCCAAACACGTCAATAGCAAAACCCAGGATCAGAAGGTTTAGGGTTCGAATCCCTCCAGGCACGAATTAGCGCCGTTGTAGTGTGCCGGCGGACGTTGCATTGATGTTCTGATAACGCGGTGGGTGCCAGGACGCGGGAGACCCGCGTTGTCTCGACAGGCCAGAACAACTATGCATCTATCGAAGCGATGAATAGAGAACGAGACGAAAAGTTCATGCGCGCTGCACTCAAGGAGGCAAAGAAGGCGCTTGGCCAGACTAGCCCTAATCCTGCGGTTGGCGCGGTTCTCGTCGTCGGCAACCGGATCATGGCGAGAGGATGCCATCGAGGGGCCGGCCGCGATCACGCTGAGATTGAATGCCTTCGCCGTTTCGGCGCACGTGTGCCTGCTCGTGCGACGCTCTACGTTACTCTGGAACCGTGCTCCACAGAAGGACGCACTGCTCCGTGCACAGATGCGATACTTCAGGCGGGAGTCAGAAATGTGGTTGTCGGCGCGATTGACGTAAATCCGCGCCACTCGGGCAAAGGGATTGTGCAATTGCGAAACGCGGGCGCCAGAGTACGAGACGGCGTTTTGGCTGATGAGTGCGCACAAATTAATGAGGCTTTCAACAAATGGATTGTCACAGGGCGTCCTTTTGTTATCGCAAAATGCGGAATGTCTCTCGATGGTCGACTGACGCGACCTGCTGGTGAGTCTCGTTGGATCACAGGACGCTCCGTCCGCCATCACGCGCATCAGCTTCGCGCCAGAGTGGACGCGATTTTGGTTGGAGCGCAAACGCTCCGAGCGGACAACCCACGATTGACGGTGCGCGGCGTTCCCAGCGCGCGGCAACCGTGGCGCGTCGTATTGAGTCGCTCAGGAAATCTGCCGCAGCATGCTCATCTGTTTTCCGACCGCCATGCTTCGCGAACGCTGATTTATCGACGCAAGTCTCTTGCTTCTTTGCTGAAAAATCTGGGCAAACGCGGGGTCACGAGCGTGCTGATCGAGGGCGGCGGTGAAGTTCTTGGTCAGGCCCTCGATGCACGCGTCATTGATAAAGTGCGGCTCTATTTGGGTCCGATCCTTACGGCAGGCCCGATAATCGCGTTCCCAGGTCGCGGCGCCCAAACGGCTTTGAATGCCCTGCGTCTTCAGCGCGTTTCTTATGAACAGGTTGGCCAAAGCATTTGCATCATGGGTTATCCGGAGATTCGTCCATCCGAATAAACCGGAAACCTTTTCCTTTCATCTTCTGTTTAATTACTGGGAGGTAAAACAATGAAGAAACTTCTCTTGATTACACTGGTGGCAGGGGGATTGGCATTTGCTTCAGCCCCGCGTTCCGATGCGCAAGTGTACTTCTCGGTTGGGTTCGGGCCGGGCTACTACGGGTATTATCCATACGGGTACTATTACCCGTACCGGTATTACCGGCCGTACTACTATAGGCGTTACTATTGGTACGGCGGGCATCGTAACTATCGTCACTACCGGCATCATCACTACTATTGGTACTAAGTGACGTAGAACCTAGAAGCCCAGATCGAGCTGGCTCGAGAGCGATCTCGGGCCAGTTTCTTTTTCCAGGAACGCCTCTTGTACCAGAATACAAGAAAACGACGTGAATCGTTACTTCTTCGATCTAGGTGACTCTACCGGTTTTGCCGCCGGCCCCTTGGTTGGCTGGTCAATCTGGAACTCTTTTTTCAGCTGTTGAATCAACGCCGGCAGCTGCTGTTGTCGTTCGCTTTCGATTTGCTGCCGCAATGTTTGTTCCACCTTTCGCCGCTCCTGGATGTAGCGCGATTCAAACTGAGCACGTTCCTGCGGGCTCAAACGCAGGCCAGAGTCGCGAACGGCTGCCTCAGTCTCGCGCCTGATGGTTTCCCGGCGCAGATTCTCTCGCTGGCGCATCACGTTGCGCTCTTCCGGACTCATGCGCAGCCAACGCTCGGCATTGCGTTGAAAGTTTTGGCGGGCCCCCGGGGGCATTGCCTGCCACCGATCACGTATGCTCTGGGATGGCGGACGCCCATGGGGAGCTCCGACCGGAGGTCGCCCAACCGGCCGATGTGATTGTGGTTGCGCTTGTGCGGCGCCGCAAGACAAAGCGAAGACCGACAAAGCAACGACTAACTTACAAAGTTGGCTTGTCCTCCCACACGCTATTTTCATCCCAGGCGATCAATTCATCCAGATCGGCCACGACGTCATAATCTTGTGGATCGATTTTTGCCACCACGTCTGAGTCATTCACAGCGGGCGTCTGCGAGACTGGATGATGCGTGGCGATGGCCAGGCCGATCACGACGACTGCCGCGGCGGACGCCGCAACAAGTCTCCGCAAACTGAACCAGCTTCGCGCCCGCTCGAAAGGAGTTGCCTCCTGACGAACTCTCCTCACCACGTTCCGGGCAAAGAATGGCGACAGCGTGGGCTCGGGAATGCGACCGAGCGTATCCCACAATTCCTTGTCATCTTCACGATTCATACTCTCCAATCAATTGAACTATCTGCAGAGATGGAAGTTGCGCTCGAATGGCAACCATATTCACAGGCCGGGAGCTTCAAGGAAGCCTTCGAGTTGCCGAATCCGAGTTGGATGCCGCATTTTGCGCAATGCTTTGGCTTCGATCTGCCGTATCCGTTCGCGCGTAACTTGGAACTGCCGGCCTACTTCTTCCAGGGTTCGACTGTAGCCATCGACCAGCCCGAATCGCTGCTCGAGAACTTGTCTTTCACGATCGGTGAGCGTTTCCAGCACGTCCTTAATTTTTTCCTTCAACAAAACAATCGCAGTCATGTCGCTTGGATTCTCGGCGCCCCTGTCTTCGATAAAATCGCCAAAATTAGTCTCCTCACTCTCACCGACCGGGGACTGGAGCGAGATTGGTTGCTGCGCCATCTTGAGAACCGACCGCACGCGATCTACTGGCAGGAGCACTTCTTCGGCCACTTCCTCTGGAGTTGGTTCGCGCCCGTATTCCTGCACCAGCTGTTTCTGCACACGCATGAGCTTATTGATCGTCTCGATCATGTGGACCGGGATGCGAATCGTGCGGGCTTGGTCGGCAATGGAGCGGGTGATGGCCTGGCGGATCCACCACGTCGCGTAGGTGGAAAACTTGTACCCGCGCCGATACTCGAATTTCTCGACCGCTTTCATCAACCCCATGTTTCCTTCCTGGATCAAGTCAAGAAAGGATAGACCGCGATTCGTGTATTTTTTTGCGATCGAAATAACGAGACGCAGATTGGCTTCCACCATTTCGGTTTTGGCCTTGAATGCCTGGCGCATCCAACCCTTAAGCGTCTGATATTCTTTCGCATATTCGGCAAGCGGAAACCACAGCCCCCTTTCGAGTTCGCGGATTTTGTTCTGAAGCTGCAATCGCCGTTTCTTACTCCGAGGTTTTTTGGCCAGCTCAGTTTGCAGGTAAAGCGAGGTGTGATGCGCGTCATCCGCCAGGTGCACAAATTCCTCCGTGACTTTCTGCTTGAGATAAAAAAGAGGATAAAGCCTTTGCAACGAAGTCATCATTCTTTGCAACGCACGGAGCTTCGGCGGTCGTTTTTTTAAGGAATTGCGTGAGACCTCACAAAACTGCCGGCTGATCGACGTGCTTAATTGTTCCACCTGCTTGCAGAGACGCGGGAGATTCTTCATATACCTTTCCCGGCTCTCGATTTTCTTGTCGAGAATCACCCGATCGAACCGTTCCCTGCCTTCGATCAGCTTCGTGGCGAGATCCAAATGGGCCTGCGCAATAAAACCGAAGCGATTGATGTACTTCAGCACCATATCTTCGGCCACCTCGATCCGTTTGGATATTTCTACTTCCTGTTCCCGGGTCAGGAGCGGGACCTGGCCCATCTGCTTGAGATACATCCGCACCGGGTCATCCAGAATATCGACCTTCGCTTCGGTTCTATCTTCTTCTTCCGACTCTTCGTCCGTATCTTTTTTGCCGTCCTTGTAGCGATCGACTTCTGACGCCTCAATGATGTCGATTTCGAGGCGACGGAGTCGCGTCAGAATGAGGTCCAATTCATCGGCGTCAGTGATTCCCTCAGGCAACGCCTCGTTTAAGTCGTCAAACGTGAGATAGCCTTGTTCTTTCGCGAGTTTGATCAGTTCGCGAATGCGACTCTGTAATTCAATCGCCGAGTATAACCGGGACGCTGCCATTTGCTCTCGCGGCTCCGGTAACGATCCGTTCTTGTGTTGCGGCGAGGTGGGTCTGCGTTTGGCTTTGAGCGCAGCGATTCGCGGTTGTTTCTTAACCTTACGGCGAAGTCGAAGCGCAACAGGTCTTTGTGATGAACTCCGGCGCTGGGCCCCTTTAAGCCGTTTCGCCGACGACCGTCGGCTGCCCCCCCTGTGTTTCGAATGCCTGGCCAAGATGATAGAATTACTGATTTGACTAAGACGTTCGACTCGCCGCGCGGCAGTAGATCGACAACTAATTGTCGCCCGGGCCGGCGGGCCGGGAAAGCTCGTGGAGCTGTTCCTGCAGGTCAAGGATTTGTTTCTGCAAATTTACGATTTCGCCGGTGCTCAGGTTTGGCAATTTTATTTGGTTTGTAGCGACATCCAGTTGGCGGCGCAAGACAGCCTGGCGAATGCCGAGCCACCATTTTTCGACCATCGCCGCAGCATTGTGCGGCACCTTTTGCAGCAGCCACGAAGAGACCAATCGCTCCTCCGGCGGGGAAAGTGTGACCATGAAGGCGTTGAGTGAGGCCGCGTCATCGGGACGCAGGTCGCTTTTGAGTATGCGAACAAGAATTTCTCCATCCGCTATCTGCGCGAGAATCTCGCGCCAATTTTGTTCGCGAAGAAATTCTCGGGCTTCTTCGTCTCGTAACGCCAGAAGACAAAGCATAGCAATGTCGTGCCGCGGTGGCGGCGCGGTTCCACCAACGCCATCCGCCTCGGATCGATCGTTTGACCGAAGTAATTCGCTTCTCTGCTTGGGCAGTAGCGCCTGAAAATCTTGAGCAGCGACACCGAGGCGTGCGCTAACTTTGCTCGCAACCTCCCCACGCATGAGCGGATCGCGCACACGCGAGACGGTTCCAGCCAGGCTCCTGGCTAACTGCATCTTGGCCCCTAGGGAAGCCAGATCGACACCGGCGGCCTCGCGCTCGATCCAGTAGTCGAAAAAATCACGCGCACGAGCGACGCGGCTTTCAAATGCCTCTTTCCCTTCGCGCCGAACTAGCGAGTCAGGATCTTCGCCCGCCGGGATTTCTGCCACGCGCACGATCAAGTCATTCTGGAGCAGCGCATCGAGCGAACGCTCAGCAGCCTTCTGGCCGGCCGCGTCAGCGTCGAAGCAAAGAACGACTTCACTTACGAAGCGTTTCAGAACCCGCGCCTGATTTTCTGTGAAGGCTGTTCCCTGCGGCGCGACGACATTCGTGATTCCCGCTTCAAACAAACTTATCAAATCTAGCTGGCCTTCGCACACGATGGCGCAGTTTGCCTCGATGAGGGCGCGCTTGGTTTTTTGCAGACCAAAAAGCACGCTGCCTTTGCGGAAAAGCGGCGTCTCAGGCGAATTCAAATATTTCGCCGCGCCCTCCGCATCTTTCAAGAGGCGGCCGCTGAATGCGATCACTTCGCCGACATCGTTGCAAATCGGAAACATGATCCTGCCGCGAAAGCGATCGTACCCACTTGAGCCCTCAGCCGGCGCGCTGTCTGCGTCATCCCTCGTTTTTGCAAGGCCGCTCGTAATGAGATCGCGAGTATGGTAGTCGCGCGCGCGTGCCCAGCTGCCAAACGCGTCCCATTCGTCGGGAGCATAACCAAGCTGCCAATTTTTGGCGATCTCCGCCGTAATCCCGCGCTGTTTTAAATATTTTCGCGCTGGATCGCCAACATCTCTTTTCAGCAGGTTTTCATGAAACCATTCGGCAGCATCGGCGTGCAATTTCAGCAGTGCCCGGCGCGCCTCATATCGTCGATCTTCATCCGCTGCGCCGCGCTCCTCCACCACCGTAATTCCGGCGCGCGCCGCGAGCTTCCGCACGGCCGAAGGAAAATCGGCATGCTCGTAGTCCATGACGAACCGAAAAACGCTCCCGCCCGCGCCACAACCGAAGCAGTGAAAGGTCTGCCGGCCCGGGCTGATCATGAACGAAGGCGTTTTCTCCTGATGAAATGGGCAGAGCGCCTTGAAATTTGCTCCGGCGCGTTTGAGCGGAAAATACGAACCGATCACTTCGACAATATCGTTCGCGGCAGCAATCTGCTCGATCGTTTCCGTAGGGATCGTTCCCATGCGTGCCTGATTATTTTTGCCTCGTTTGCCTCTTGAAGCGATGCCAAACTTACGCAGTGCGACGCCCTTTCCAACCAATGCAAAACAACTTGTCGATTATCCCGAGCGGTGTCGAGCGATCCCGTCGCGCTGCCCTACAGTGTCGACCTAGGATTGTGTGTTGGATCGCTTTGGGGCTGCTGACGGTTACAACGGTCCATGCGGGTGACACTGTCCACAAGGGAGACGTGGTTGTGGTGCCGCTCCGTGGCGAAGTCGCGCCTTCGCTCCTGGCGTTCCTGCGCCGTGCCGTCAAAACAGCCGAGAGCAACGAAGCGTCTGCCATCGTTTTCGACATGAACACATACGGCGGGCGCCTCGATACGGCGACCGATATCGTGAATGCACTTAATCAAACCAAAATCCCGACCTACACATTCATCAACACAAATGCCGGGTCAGCTGGTTCGCTTATCGCCATTGCGACACAACGCATTTACATGGCGCCGGTCAGCGCAATTGGCGCAGCCGCACCAATTCTCCCGAGTGGCGAGGACCTTCCCGCTACGGCAAAAGAGAAAACGATTTCGTATTGGTCTGCGCTCATCCGTGGTTCCGCCACGAAGAACGGGCACAATCCGGATGTCGCCGAAGCGTTCATGAACAAGGACAAGGAAATAAAGATTGGCGACCGCGTCGTTCACCCGAAAGGAGCGGTGCTCAC
>DATIOX010000007.1:0-22121 GCA_035472675.1 Candidatus Dormiibacterota bacterium | reverse complement strand
CGACGCCAAGACAGATCGCCGAAGGCGCAAGAATGCAGACGTGGCTACAACTCTGTCAGAATTTAGCGTAAACTCTGCAGTGGAAAAACCAGTCGGCAGAGAGCTTCTGGAACGCGTCGCAGCGAGCGAACCCATCGCGCGCAAGCTTCGCGCGATACAAGATGCTCGGTGGCCGGTACAGTTCTCACACGTCATCCAGCCAGCCCAGCCATTTCTGGCCGCCACAATCGCGCACACGTGGCATCGGCTTCCAGCCGATAATCGGCAGGCTGCCGATTCCACGATTTGGATCCTCTGTCCCAGTGTTCATTCTCAAGAGTCGTCCTACGAAAGCCTGCTTAACTGGCAGTCGGATGCGTTGTTCCTCCCTGAAGCCGAGTTTGCAGCGGCCGAAAATGTTTTGCCGGATCCGGAAATCGTGGCGGAACGGCTGGCAGTCCTAATGCAAATCGGGCGCGGAACCCGCACGCGCGTCGTAGTCGCAACGCGGGCAAGTCTCGACCAAGCTGCGCCAGGGCGCGACACGCTCCAATCTGCTCTCACTCAACTCCGGCGTGGAGCAACCGCGCAGATGGAAGACCTTCTCAAGCGACTTGTCGCCGCCGGTTACGAGCGGGTCTCCCAAGTCACCACCCGGGGACAGTTCGCCGTCCGCGGCGGCATCGTCGATCTTTATTCGTGGCAAGCGCCATTGCCATTGCGGCTGGAATTTTTCGGCGATCAGATCGAATCGCTGCGCGAGTTCGACATTGATACTCAAACTTCGGTGCGCGATTTGGGTTCGGTTGATATTTTGCTCGGAGCGGCGGTGGGACCAGATCGCCTGCCCTTGATCGATCAAAGCGTTCGAGTTCGCGATTACGTCGCTCCGAATGATCTGATAGTTGATCTTGAACCGGAGGGTGGAGCTCCTGCGACGCCGGGCTCGCGGGAGCTCGCCCCTCCACATATCCAGATCAGCGAAGGCTGGATGGAGACTGGTCCGGAAGATTTCAGCGGTGCATTCCAGGATTGCGAGATCGGCGAGTTTGCGGTCGGCGATCTGGTGCTCGCCGAAGCGAAACGGGCGCAGTTCGTCGACCGTTTAAAAGAATGGCGTACAAATAACGCGAAAATCATCATTTATTTTCAGACTGAGGGCGAGATCGAGCGCTTTCGCGAGATCATGGCCGGCACCATTGAAGGGGTCGATTTTGTCGAAGGCACTCTCTCTCGCGGATTTTGTTTTCCCGCCGCCAATCTCGTCGTCCTCTCCGCGGCGGAATTATTTGGACGATTCGCAGCCCATCCGCGCAGGCGTTTGCGTCGTGCGGAGCGCAATCGCGCGCAGATTGATTTCAGTGAACTCAACGAAGGCGACTTCGTCGTGCACCTCGAACACGGCATCGGGCGATTTCTTGGATTGATCCGGCTCTCAAAATCTCCGAGTACTGTAGCGGCAGGCGTGTCGCCTGCTTCAGCAAACCGTGCAGCGGACATGGCTGCCACAAATGGAACTCAGGAAGTTCTCGCGCTTGAGTTTGCAAATGAAGCGAAGCTCTATGTTCCACTCGAGCAGGCGTATCTCGTTTCCCGCTATGTTGGCGCAGGGAAAAAATCGCCGCCACTGAGCTCACTCGGCGACGGAAGATGGGCTCGCGCCAAAATAAAAGCGGCCGCTTCCATATTCGATTACGCCGGGAAAATGCTTGCGGTCCAAGCCGAGCGCCAAATGCATCCGGGCTACGCATTCGCCCCGGACACAAAATGGCAGGCAGAATTTGAACATTCATTCCCGTTCCGTGAAACGCCGGACCAAATGAGGACTATCATCGATACGAAGATCGACATGGAACGCCCTCGACCAATGGACCGGTTGATCTGTGGCGATGTCGGTTTTGGCAAAACCGAAGTGGCGGTGCGCGCCGCGTTTAAAGCAGTCATGGACGGGAAACAAGTGGCCGTGCTCGCGCCGACTACGGTTCTGGCTCAACAACACTTCGAGGTATTCCGGCAGCGCATGCTCGATTACCCAGTGCGCATAGAAATGCTCAGCCGTTTCCGTTCGCAATCGGAGCAAAAAAAAGTGTTGCGGCTGCTGCGCGAAGGCGGCGTCGATATTGTCATCGGCACGCATCGGCTCATCTCCGGCGACGTCGTATTTAAAGATCTCGGCCTAGTGGTGATCGATGAGGAGCAGCGCTTCGGAGTACTGCACAAGGAGAGATTCAAAGAGCTCTTCAAGCTAGTCGATGTGCTGACGCTCTCGGCGACCCCGATTCCGCGCACCTTGTATCTGTCGCTTGTAGGCGTAAAAGACATGTCCACGATCGAGACTCCGCCGCTTAACCGCCTGCCCGTACAAACAGTGGTGTCGGCTTACGATGAGCGACTGATTCGCGCGGCGATTGATCGGGAACTCGAACGGCAAGGCCAGGTATTCTTCCTGCACAATCGCGTAGCGAGTATTGAGCGGGTGCGTGATCGGACCGTCGATCTTTGTCCACAAGCGAGAGTTGAGATCGGGCATGGCCAGATGGATGCCGACGAACTGGAAGGTGTTATGGCGCGATTCGTTGCCGGGAAAATCGACGTGCTCGTTTGCACCACAATCATCGAAAGCGGTCTCGACATCCCGAACGCAAACACCATCATCATCGATCGGGCCGACCAGTTTGGTCTCGCAGACTTGTATCAATTGCGCGGGCGCGTCGGCCGGGCGGAGCACAAGGCATACGCCTACCTGCTTCTTCCGCGCGAAATGATGACAGTTGGCGCCGCACGAAAGCGGATCAGCGCAATCAAACAGTACAGTTCGCTCGGTGCGGGTTTTCGGATCGCCATGCGCGACCTGGAGATTCGCGGCGCGGGCAGCATGCTGGGCACAGCTCAAAGCGGCCACATCGTGGCGGTCGGTTTCGATTTGTATTGTCAGTTGCTCAAGCAGGCAGTAGCCCAGCTCAAGGGCAAGAAGCCGCGATTTCGACTCGATGTCGATTTGAACCTCGATTTTGTCGCCACAAATGAAGCGGAATTCGTGGCACCGCCGACACCAAAGAGCGGCGATCTTCAGTCGCGCTGGACGCGTGGGGAGGCGGACACCCTTGAGAAGATTCCAGCCTTCATTCCAATCACTTACGTCAGCGATCCGAGTTTGCGCATCCGGGCATACCGCGACGTCGCAGAAGTTACGACGCACGAGCAATTAGACCGTCTGCGGCGCGACTGGCGAGACCGCTTTGGGCCATTCCCGCCGGCGGTTGACAATTTGTTTGGCCTCATCGAAATCAAGCTCGTCGCGGCAAAATCAGGTATAAACCGTGTCGAGGTGCGTGAAGGCAAATTGATGTTGACACGGCGCGGGGATTTTATACTTGTCGCGGGCAAATTCCCTCGTTTAGTTGGAGCCAAAATCGAGCAGCATCTCGGGGAGATTCTGGAACTGATAAAGAAATTATGACAAACTTCGTGCGTCAATTTACCGCCGTCTTAGTGGCGGTCTGTGCGCTTGTTCTATTGCCCATTTGCTGCGATACGTTCGCCCAGGAGCCTCAGGTAGTCGATGGCATGGCTGCGATTGTGAATGGCGACGTTATCACATTCTCACAAGTGCGGGAGTTGTCCGCGCCACGTGAAAAACTGTTGCGGTCGCAATTCACCGGTCAGGACCTGGAAAACAAGCTGAAGGAAGTCCGGCAGCTTGCCTTAAAGGATCTGATCGACCGACGGCTTATCATCCAGGCGTTCAAAAAGGAGAGCTATCAAATCCCGGATCACGTTGTGGACCAGCGGGTGCACGATATCATCCGGGAGAGCTTTGGCGGCGACCGCAATACGTTTGTCAAGACGCTTGAGGCGCAGAATTACTCGCTGGGCGAGTTCAAAGAAAAGGAGATGGAGCGAATAATCGTCCAGGCAATGCGCGGCCACAACGTCAAGACCAACTACATTATTTCGCCTACCAAGATTGAAGATTTCTACAGGAAACATCGCGAACTATTTACGACCAAGGAAGAAATCAAGTTGCGGATGATTATGATTTCCGGCCAAAAGGACACCGGGAACGCCCAGGCGCAAAAGGCATTGGCTGAAGAAGTGCTTGGCAAACTCGCCGGCGGTGCAGAATTCGAACCAACAGCGCAGATTTATTCCGAGGACAGCACAAAGGACAACGGCGGTGATTGGGGCTGGATTGGACGCAATACTCTTGCCACGGGACTGGAAAAGTTCGCCTTCAACATGCCGGTCGGCAGAATCAGCAACATCATCGATTACGCCGGCAATTACTATATCTTGAAGGTGGAGGACAAACGCGGCGGCACCACGAGGTCGCTGGCCGAAGCCCGCGCCGATATCGAGAAGAAACTGATCCAGGACGAAGCGCAGCAAATTCAGGAGCGCTGGATCGCCAGCCTCCGCCAGAAAGCCTACATCCGGACGTTCTGAAAGTTTGGCGGTCGGCTCTGAGTGCCTGCTCGCGATCTATCGGATCTGAGCGTCAGAAGCCAAGCGTTCGCTGTCTCATGCTCATGCTCCTACTCATGATCGTGATCGAACCTCTCGACGAAAAAATGTTCGCCTTTAAAAGCGAATGTTCGTCAATTCTAGTTAGACCTCATGGCGCCCAAACCATTGTTCGTCACTCTCGCGACAGCTATGTTGCTCACCAGTTGCGCCACACCAATCCACGTTGATGGCGTTCTCGTCACGGGCGAGCGCCAAGACGTATCAGAGTCCGATGTCAGAGCAGCTATTGCCGCCCTGAAGGCTGCGCTGCCAGAGCTCAAGGCGCAGGTACTTATTCGAATCCGCGTTGCCGCTGCCGACGAGATTCTGTTGAGCTACTCCCCTCAGCGCCGGGCGGAAGCCACAGAATTCGTCGTCAAACGGTCTGAGGGCCGTTGGAAGCCTACTGGCGAAATTACGATATGAGGTCTAACCAGGCGCTGGAGCGAACGGCCACCCGTTTTGCGTGACCAAAACTTTTTCGCTTCGAGCGACGCGCGCTCTCGGCGGCCGTCGCTCAGCTTGGTCTCGTTAGGCGGCACTCGCGATGAGTATATCGACACGTCTCCTGCTTTGCTTCGCGACCTGCATCGTTGGCATGGCAACACACGCGAAGCCACAAACGAAGCCACCGCCACTCACTCGCACGACAGCATTTCCCGAGCAGTTTCGCGATGCCGCACGTTACGTTGGCTCGCCTCAGGATTTTTTCGCCGAGATCGAGCCGCAGAAAGACGGGCGTGAGCTTGTCTTTCACTTATGGCATAAGAGCGCGTTCACGCCAGAGAACATCGGCGCGGCAGGCAACCCTGGTGGGAAGTGCCGCGATGTTGTGTATGACACGAAAAAGCACAGGGTCACGCAGACCAGATGGTGGCAGTGACCCGTGCAGCCCAACCTACCTGGGCGACAGCGTTAGAGATCCCCCGTCGCTTGCCCTGGCCATGCGCAGGTTTTCCTCGGCCTCTGGGAAGTCTGGATGCAAACGCAACGCTTCTTCGAATTGCGCGATTGCACTGGGAACGTTGCCTTCGCGTATAAAAATTTTCCCGAGATAATTATGCGGCTGCGCTAGCTTTGGATCGAGCTTGGAGGCCGTTTGAAGATGCTCCTTTGCTCCTGCGAATTCGCCCTTTTCCAAGAGCGCGGTCCCCAGGTCTATTTGAGCATCGGCTAAACTGGGATCGGCGCGGACCGCCTCTCGGTATTGCGCAGTGGCCTCGTCCAATTTGCCGTGTTTTTCCAGAAAGGCCCCATAACTGTGGTGAGCCTGCGCCGATTTCGGCGCAAGCCGGACCGCCGCTTCGCACTCCGCCGCCGCCTGGTCATCGTGACCTAGTTGCTCCAGCAAGTAAGCATATCCGGAGTGGTACTCAGCGTTGTCTGGGTCGATCTTCAGTGCTGTTTCGTAATGCTTGTGCGCGTCGTCCAATTCTCCCTTGCCAATCAGAATGGTCGCGAGACCGGCATGGGCCTTCCCTGAATCGGGATTTAAACGCAGCGAATTGGAAAATGCCTCGGCTGCTTCATCACCTCGGCCGGCGTCCTGAAGAGCCGTGGCGTGATTAAGATGGGCCCGGGAACTGGTCGGAAGATCGGCCGCAATCATCGCGACGCGATCGAGCTCGCTCCGGGCCGAGTGCGTCTGTCCAAGCCAGAGCGCTCCCAGCGGGATGACGAAAACGCCTATCCATTTCGCTCCGTGCGACGCCCAGCCTGGGAGAAAACCTTTCGCCGAAACATCGGCTGTCCCGCCACTGATACCGAGAGATTGCCGGGTGGATTTTTCGCGCACCTTCCAAATGAATCCGTCGTAATAAAAATGGAGCAACGCCGACGCCGTCACCACACCGGCGAGAATGGTTTTGACTGACTCGACGCCGACACTCGACTTGAAATAGCCGAGTGCTCCGTAGGCGAAGATCAAGCCGACATAAAGACCAATCAGCGAACCACTGCGCCGGAACACAAAACGCATAAACCCGCCAATCGCGCTGTCTGACTCGACGCGTTTGCGATTATAAATCCAGACCAGCGAGAGATACTGGACATCGTGAAAGACTTCGAACAAGGCAATGCCGACCAGAACGCTTGCAATGATGTTGTTGCAGTACCACCAAAATGATATGCTCGTGATGAGAAGGACGAGCTTCACCGGGCTTGGTCGCTGTCCGCGCACCCACGACCAGACGTAATTTGCAAGGAATAATCCCGCAACGGCGAGCGCCACCGCCAGCAACCCTTGCTGGGCAGTGCGAAGAAGCGCAGGCGGGATGAACGGTCCACCGGCGGAATAATAAGTTTCCAGAGTATCGGTCATTCGCTGCGGCGAGAGAAGGACCGCGGTGGCGAACCAAATGCCGCACAATGCGAAATCGAGGCGGCGCGTCAGCTGGGCGAACGAGCCGACTTTCGCGTCGTAAATACGGCAGAACCCGTAGGTCTGCATCATGCCGTGCCAAACGCCCCAGACAAAAGCGACGAGCACAATGCCCTTGAGATCCCAAATGGAAAAGGCCGCGCAGACGACAACCAAAAAAATCGGCGCAAAAATGAAACGCCATTTGAAGCGCTGGAATAACGCGCGATCGCCGTAGGCGCGAATCATTCCAGGCAGGTGGTGTCCCATTGCGCCGAAGGCAGCGACAAAAAGATAAATGTCCTGCGCGCTCCAATGCGCCTGCGCCACGAGAAAGATCGGTACGATTAACAGCGGTGTGCAGACGTAAAGGACCAAGTCCCGCCAACTGTCCAAAATCCACAAGCCCGGCTTTCGCGCAGCTGCGGGCGCAGCAGGAACAGTTTGCGGGCTCGAGAACGCGGTGACGTGCTGCATGCCGGCGACCACTTTTCCTTAAACCGCGGGGAAAATCAATCCTGAGTTCGCACTTTTGCGCTCATGCTCCTGCTCGTAATCGTGCTCGCAATCGAGTAAGTAATGATTCGATTGCGATCAAGAGCATGAGCAGGAAACCGCGTATCGGCATCACCCTGGGCGATTGCGCCGGGATCGGCCCGGAGATTGTCGATCTCGCGCTGAGGTCTGACCGAGTTCCGAAATCGGCGGGATACAAGATCATCGGCAGATATCCGGATTGCCAGCCAGGACTGCCAACGCGTGAAACTGCGCGCGCTGCTGGCGCCGCGCTGGAAGAATCAGTCACCCTGACTGGGCGCGGTGAGCTGGATGCAATCGTAACCGGCCCGGTTCACAAAGCCCGGATGTACGAAGTAGGTTTCAAGTTTCCAGGACAGACGGAATTTTTTGCCGAGCGGAGCGGCGTCAGAAATTTCGCAATGTGTCTGACCGGTGGGAAAATGACCGTCGCGCTCGTCACAGCGCACCTTCCATTGCTTAAGGCAGCGAGTGCGCTCCAGCAATCAGAGGTTGTCCGAGTCGGTCTATTACTTGCGGATTTCCTTAACTCACGATCCATAACCGCGCCGCGCATTGCCGTTGCCGGATTGAATCCGCACGCTGGCGAATCCGGCAAACTTGGCCGCGAAGAAATCGAAATCATCGCACCGGCCGTCGCCGAGTTAAATCGATCACCGATTACTGATCACCGATCGCAGTGCACATTCACAGGGCCTCATTCCCCCGACACAGTTTTCCATCGTGCGATTGAAGGCGAATTTGATGCGGTACTCTGCATGTATCACGATCAGGGATTGATTCCGCTGAAACTCCACGCCTTTCACCAAGGTGTGAACGTGACGCTTGGGCTTCCTTTTCCTCGCACCAGTCCCGATCACGGCACCGCGTTTGAAATTGCCGGCAAAGGAATGGCCCGTCCTGACAGCATGATCGCCGCGATTAATCTCGCCGTGGAGCTTGCGCGAAACTGTAGCGGCGCTCTGCAAGCGCCGACATCGACCTCACCCCGGCGGTGATAGACCCAGTAATTCCTGCTCTTGCTCTTACTCATGCTCATGCTCGATTGCAGGAAATCCGATTACGATTGCGAGCATGAGCACGGGCAAGATTGAGAAATACGTCTCGGTTTTTAACATCGGACTACAGAACACGTTTGTTTACCGCTGGAATTATTTTCTGCGCGCGCTGTTTGGCCTGATTCCGCTGGCCGGCACGGTGTTTCTATGGCGCGCGGTGTTCAACGAGCGCGGGAGCGGGCTGCACGGCTGGGACTACGGCTCGATGATTTATTACTTTTTGCTCGTCATCCTGGTCAGCAATCTGGTCACTCCAACTGAGGACGAATGGCAAATCGCCGCTGATATTCGAGAAGGCCAGATCAACGCGCTTTTGACAAAGCCAATGAATTATCTCGCTTACCGCTTCAGTATTTTTTTGAGTGGCCGCCTCGTTTACACGTTGGTCACTCTGCCGCCGATTGCGCTAATCTTTATTTATTTCCGCGACTACATCGTGCTGCCTACCGATCCGCTGGTCTATGTGGTTGCCACGGTGTCCTTGTTAATGGCGGCATTCATTCAGTTTTTTATCACTTACAGCCTGGCGATGATGGCGTTTTGGATTCTGGAGATCTCCACCATCGTTTTCATCGTTTATTCGTTCGAGTACTTCTTAGGCGGCCAGATGTTTCCTATCGATATTATGCCCCCCGCAATCTACGCCGTGATGAAGTGGTTGCCGTTTTATTATGAGCTGTTTGCCCCGATCGCCATTTTTCTTGGGAGGATACAAGGCGCGGCTCTCGCGCAAGCACTCGCGATCCAAACCGGCTGGCTCTTGCTCACTTGGGCCTGGGCAAACTTCATGTGGAAACGCGGCCTCGGCCATTACCAGGCTGTTGGCGGATAGCCGCGACGAAGTTTTTTCGATTCCCGAACTCGCGTACGTCATTGCTTCGCGTCGTTCGGCGCGGGCGATGCGAGCTTCTCAAAGCGCGGATCCTTCCGTAGCGGATCGAACATTGGATCGAGCCGAAGCAACGCGGGCGTGAGCGGCGCGTTCGAAGCTAATGGCCCACTGGACGGGATCGAGAGCAGTTTCTGTAACGCGGCAATGGCGCGGTCGGGTTCTCCTGTCCCTGCCGCTACCCGGGCGAGAATCTCGATCGGAATCGGGCCGTGCAATGCGTCCTTCTCTAGGGGAATGATGCGCATCGCGCGTTCGGCTAGATTCAATGCAGCCGCGTTGTCGCCGAGGCCCATACAGACCAAAGCGAGATCCCCGATTACAACGAAATTTTCAGGCTGCTCTTTGAGAAAGGATTCCAATTCGCTGCGCGTCTGTTGCCAAGTTTCCTGCGCAGCGGCATGGTCGCCCCCGACTTCTTGTGCCCACCCTAGCCAAAAGCGCAGTTCGCCATTGTAATAACCCAACGCTGGATCAGGCTTGGCCAGTATTTCCTTAAGCCGAGGAATGATTTGTTCAGGATGGCGCTCCAAGATCGCTTGGTAAACCTGCGTTTCCAAGGCGCCGGGGTTGTTTGCCGCCGGATGCAGCAAAGCTAACAGCACAGCGGCCTGCGGCAGATCGCCTACGGCTTGGGCGATAGACGCTTTTTGCACGAGCGTATCCAAGTCGTCCGGGATGATATCAAGAACTTGATCAAGCTTTCGCAGCGCTTCGGGGAACCGGCGAAGGCAGATATACGATTGTGCGTGCTGGGTAAGTAGGGAAACATTGCGCGGGTCAAGTCGCTCAGCTTCGTTGAAGTACGACTCGCTCCGGTCCCACTGGTTCCGCCTCCGTTCGAGATAAGCGAGCGATTCAGGAATTCGGCTGCTGTTCGGCAGGGATTGGCGTGCCTGCTCAAAGTAACGCACGGCGGTGTCGTAGTCCTTCAAGCAGGCATAGCGATAGTAACCCATCGCCATGAGAGCCTCGCCGAGATTAGGTTGAAGACTAAGCGCGGTTTCGGCCGCCTGCCGTGCTTCTTCGCGAAGAGCAGTCGTTGGCTGCAGAGTCAATTGGAGATAGCCACGGGCATCTACGTATGAAAGCAGCGCCCAGGCGAGAGCAAATTTCGGGTCCAACCGCACCGCTTCTCTGAGATATTTCTGTGCGCCAAGGGAGTTAGCAGGGGTAGTTGCGGTCTTGAGGTTATAGGCAAGACCCCGCAAATAGGCATCGTAAGCCTCGAGGTTCTCCGTCGGTTTCGCGGCGATCACCTGCTCTTCCCGACCGGTGAGATGTACGCGCAATTGCTCGGCGATAGCTTTAGCCACTTCACTCTCGACAAAAAAGACGTCGATCAGTTTTCGATCAAAGGTATCAGCCCAAAGGTGAGAATCATTGGCTGCCTTGATGAGTTGCACGTTCACGCGCACGGCGTCGCCGCTCTTCTGCACGCTTCCTTCCAAGATATGGGCAACTCCAAGTTGTTTCGCGATTTCAGGTAAGTTCTTAGGGGCACTCTTGTAATGTTGCGTCGATGTGCGGGAGATCACCTTTAGATCGGCGATCTTGGATAAGCGCGTCAGAATCTCATCTTGGATACCTTCCGCAAAGTAGGCATTGGCCTTGTCTTCGCTCAGATTCTCAAACGGAAGCACCGCAATACTTTTTTCCGGCGCAGTCAGTGTCATTTGCGCACGATGACGGGAAAGTATCGCGATACCGCCGACGATTGCTGCAAGTGTGAGCAACGCTGTCGTCATCGCCGCCCAGCGCACTCGCGTCCGGCGTTTCTGCGCAGCCAATTTCAGCGGCAGCTTCGGGTTGCCGAATTGATCGGCATACAGATTCACCACCGCGACACGTACCGCATGTTTTACTTCGCACGAGCCGAGGTCGTGCAAAAGCGGTCGCCATTTCTCGTACCCTTCGAGGTCTTCAGCGACACGCTTCGAAAGCAAAATGTGGCCCGCATCGCCGCAATCCATGACCCGTTTGGCCATGTTGATTCCAGCGCCCGTGAGATTGGCGCGTTCGTTGACGTCGATCACGCCGCTAACTGGCCCGCTGTGAATTCCCATCCGGAGTTGCAGCAGTGGATGTTGCTTAAGTGAGCGGCTAATCTCGACTGCGCATTGCACAGGCGCTTCCGGGCTCGTATAAAATATCAGCGCCATCCCATCGCCTGTTGGGATTTTAAGCAACCGGTCCGCTGCTTCGGCTCGCTGAAATTGCTCCGACGCCCGAACAACTCGGTTTAGCTCCTGAACCCCCGCGTGCTGGTCGTCAATGGAAAGCCTCGAGTAGCCAACGAGATCGATGAATAGGACGTGCCCGATTTCGAGTTGGACTTCCTTTTTAACCTCAGCGGACATATCAACTCTCGCACAGGAATTGCGCGAACAATATGATCTCGACTCAACCGCCGATAGTCCACCCGAAACGCACAGTTCGTTCGTTCGCCACGCTAAGTCTGAGTTCGATGCCGGTCGCGGATGCTATCAGAGTTGAGCGCTTGCCGCACCGTAATCTTGCCCGCAGGAGGGTTGAACCTTGGGCGTTTTCATCCGAAATAGCACGCAGTCATGGCACGACTTCATGAATATCAAGGCAAAGCCATTCTTGCAGCTAATGGATTCAAAATCCCTCGCGGCTGCGCTGCCTCAAATCCCGATGAAGCTGTCGCAGCAGCGAAAGAATTGGGCGGCGAAGTCGTCATCAAGATTCAGGCGTGGACCACGGGCCGCGCCGGCATCGGTGGTGTCGCGTTCGCAAAAAAGCCAGATGAAGTGCGCGCGCACGCGACGCGGATGCTGGCGATGAAAGTTGGGCAGTTTCCAGTCGAAGCCGTGCTCGTTGAGGAAAAGATCGATATCGACCGGGAGTTTTTTCTTTCGTTTGCCATTGATGACGCCGCCCGCGCGCCGATGATCATCTTTGCCGCCGGCGGCGGCACGGGGATCGAAGAACGCGCGACTTCGACGCGCCGTATTCTCTGCGATGTGAATCGGGGACCTCTCGACTCAACCGTGAGTGAAGCTGTTGCTTCGAGCGAACTTTCACCGCAGCACGCCGCGCAGCTGGGCGATTCGATCCGAAAGTTATTTGCCGCGGCGCGCAGCGTGGAAGCGCGGTCGCTGGAAATCAATCCGCTGGTGCTGACCAAAAGCGGTGAATTCGTCGCAGCCGATTGCCGCATGACGATAGATGATTACGCAGTAGCGCGTCACCCTGAGCTGGGAATCGAAATCGCGCGCGAGTTCGATCATCCACCGACTGCTCTCGAACGCGTCGCCTACGCTGTCGAACAGAGCGACCATCGCGGCACATTTTACTTCGCACAGCTGGCGACGGCCGCTCCCAAAGAGTCCAAGGGCCTCGTTGGTTTTCACGGTGCCGGCGGCGGCGGATCAATGATGTCGATGGACGCCATCGTAAATGTGGGGTTCACCATCGCCAATTTCACCGACACCAGCGGTAATCCGTCCGCATCCAAGGTCTATCGCGCCGCGCGAATCATTTTGGCTCAGCCCGACCTCGTCGGGTATTTCGGTTCGGGCTCCGGCGTTGCTAGCCAGGAACAATATTGGTCGGCGTACGGATTGGCCAAAGCTTTTTGGGAACTCGATCTGGATATTCCTGCCGTTATCCGTTTAGGCGGAAACACAGAAGATCGCGCTATAGACATCTTGCATCGAATGTCAAAGCAGTTGCGCGCGCCCGTCGAGGGTTGCCGCAAGAGAGATACACCGGCCACGATCGCTGCGCGCTTTGCCGAACTTATTGGGAACGCCGGCGGCACTAAATGGAAACCGCGCAGCCCGCGTGTCCCGAAGTTTATCAGAGATTCATCACCCACTGCATTTCAGGTGAAAAATGGTCGAGTATCGATCGACACTGCGCGGTGGCCACAAATTCGCAGTGCTATCGAAATGCATTCCGGCGGATTGATTGTCGATCGGAGAGGTGTGCCCACGCGCTCGCTGCCCGAAGAAGAATTCGCGACCAAAGATTCCGAATTACTCGCGTGTGATGTGGAATGCCGGCTTGCCGGAATCGAAGGTTTTTATCTGGAACTCGATATTCCCGGATTGAATGAACTAATCAGAGGCGCTCACTAAATGGCAATTTTAATCGATGAGACAAAGCGCGTGCTGGTGCAAGGCATCACCGGTCGCGAAGGCCGGGCGCGCACGCGGCTGATGCGCGAGTACGGAACGAATGTCGTCGGCGGCGTTACGCCAGGCAAAGGCGGACAGAGCGTTCTCGGCGTGCCTGTGTTTAACACGCCACAAGACGCGGTAAATTCGTTAGGCCACATCGATATCTCCGTGCTCTTCGTGCCAGCGGCGGGCGTGAAAGAAGCGGCGATTTCCGCGATTGACGCTGGAATCAAACTCACTGTGCTGGTGCCCGATCGTGTCCCAGTGTGGGACGCCATGGAAATCGCAGCAGCCGCAAAAGCAAATGGGGCAATGTTTCTTGGACCGAATACACTGGGGGCGTTGAGTCCGGGCAAGGCCGTGGTCGGCATGATCGGCGGTCGCGCGCAAAGCGCGCGACAATGGTTCAAGCCAGGTTTCCCGAAGGGAGTGGGCGTGATCAGCCGCTCCGGCGGGATGGCTTCGAGCACAGGTTATTACCTTGGGCAAGCCGGCGTCCGCATTTCAACCATCGTGCACATTGGCGGCGACGCGGTCCTTGGAGTTCGAATTCCCGATGCCGCGCTGATGTTCGAAGCCGATCCTTTCACTGAAGCCATTGTGATCTTCGGTGAAATCGGTTCGTCACAGGAGGAAGAATTAGCGCAACTGATTATCGATCGAAAGGTCCTCAAGCCGGTGATCGCCTATATCGGCGGCAAGGCTGCACGCGAAGGCACACGATTCAGTCACGCAGGAGCGATCATTGAGGGAGGTCGCGGCACGCACGCTGGCAAAGTGAAAGCTTTGCGTGAAGCCGGTGCGACCGTGGTCGATTCATTTGGGGAACTGCCGGAAGCGGTCGTTAAGATTCTCACGCTAATGAAAGGACAAAGTCTTATGAGTGAAGCTGATCGGAAAGCAACATGGAACACCGCTATCACGCGCGTGGAGCCTAACAGAGTGGGAGTGCGCGGATATGACATTGCCGAGCTCATGGGAAGCGTCTCCTTCGGCGCAGCGGTTTATCTGATTTTGACTGGCGAACTGCCCTCGCCTGCAATCGCGCGTTTGATGGACGCGATTTTGGTCGCGTCGATCGATCACGGCGCGACGCCCCCAAGCGCGTTGGCCGCGCGAACTGTCGCATCAACCGGGGCAACGTTGAGCGCGGCGGTTGCTGCTGGGATCATGTCGATCAATCGTCATCACGGCGGGGCGATTGAAGATTGCGCCCGACACCTGAAAGGAATCGCCGATCGAGCGACGCGTGAATCCATTTCATTGAACGAAGCCGCCGTACGCACGCTGGCGGCGATGAGAGAGGCCGGCGAGCGCATGCCGGGTTTCGGTCATCGTTATCACACGAAAGATCCACGCACTGCACGGCTGTTCGAGCTGGCACGCGAAGCCGGAGTCGATGGCGTACACATGCAAGCAGAGCGCGCCGTTGAAAAAGCGTTCGCCGCAGCGAAGAAAGCTTTGCCCATCAATGTGGACGGCGCTATCGGCGCCATCCTTGCCGATTTGGGAATGAACCCCGCAGCGTTCAATGGCATTTTCATGGTCGCCCGCACGCCCGGCCTGGTGGCGCACGTGATCGAAGAACAAACTCGCGAGAGACCAATGCGTCGGATCGATCCAGTCAATCACGGCTACGACGGCCCGCCGCCGAGAAGTATGCCCCGCACGTCCGCTTCCTAGAAGGCACCTGTTAGGCAGAGACTGGGCGCATTTCGCACGTTAGCTAACAACTGCCACGTCCAGCGGCATAAAAAAAAGGATTGATTGTTCGAATTGTATCGATCAAGAATCGTGCACTCCAATGAACCTCCACTATGAAAAAGAAATCCACCTCACAGTCGGCCCCTGCCCGCCGTACCCTCGGCGAAGCAGGGTTTTTTAACCCGCGTGTTTTAATCGGCCTGTTTGTTATCCTGGCTGGCGTCTTCCTGGCGCTGATGGGCTTTGGCGCGTTCTCCGCTCAAGCGCAGCAAAACCGCACAATTATTACCCAGTCCACAGATCCTCTCGTTCCCGTTGGATTTGACTGTTCCCGCATTCACGAGCTGGGCATCGACAAGCAAGAGAACATGCGCGCCGGCGCCATCATGATTGCCTGCGGCAGGGCACAGGGAGGTTCAGCCTCCTCCCCTTTCGGTGCCTTCGTCCAAGCTATTAAAAAACTATTGGCACCGCTGGCCTATGGTACCGCCGACGTGGACCTGGTTACCGGCGCCGAGACCTCGCCTAACGTCACCCAGTCGGAAACAGCCACCGCGAGTAATCCGGATAACCCCAATCAAATAGTCGTCGCTTATAACGACTCACGAGGCCGCAATGCCAGTCCTATCAACATCTCCGGCGCGTCGGTTTCTACCGACGGCGGCAATACCTTTACTCGCCTCACCGCCGCGAATGGTCAAAGCCCCTTCTCCAACACAGTGGGCGACCCTGTCATTCTGTACAACCGCCCCACCGGCACCTGGTATACCGTCTGGCTCGACGCGGGCTGCGGCGCGCAGGGGCTCGGGGGTTACAAGACTACAACTCCTGGAAACGCGAATAGCTGGACCCATTTCTGCATTCACACCAACTCCCAAGACGACCGAGAGTCGGGCTGGGCAGACAACAACCCATCCTCTCCATTCTACGGGAGGATGTATGTCTCATGGAACGATTTCAACGTTGGCGGCGGCGCGCTGTTTGTCCGCTACTCAACCGACAACGGGGCCACCTGGACCAATGCGCGACAGCTGACAAGCGGTACACCATTCATCCGCGACGTCCAGATCACCGGTGATCTTGTCACAGGTGATGTGTACCTGGCTGGGATGAACGAAAACGGTGGAGGTCTCACTACACGCAATAACCTCATGTTTAGGTCGACTGATGGTGGCAACACTTGGACTAACACGTACACGGGCCCCACCTTTAATGGCCCGGGGCGCGGCGCTTCAGGTTACTTCGCCACCATGTACAACAACCCTGCGTACTGGCGACATATGGGTTGGGGCGAGCCTGCCGCGCTAAACGGTTTCGTTCACTATGTCTATGCCTCGCGCAACACTGCCACCGGTGACGCGGGCAATGTCTTCTACATTCGCTCCACCGATCGCGGAGTTACCTTCAGCGCTCCCTTCCAATTGAACAGCAACACCGATCCCACCAAGGCCCAGTGGCAGCCTAATATCTCGGTCAACTCGAATGGCAGCCTCCTCGCCGTCTGGTATGACGAGCGAGAGCGAACAGCTGCGAGTTGCCAGCCGTCGAGCCCCAGCACACCGTGCTATCGAATGTGGGCGCGCAGGTCGACTGATAACGGTGCGACCTGGTTGGCGGACGATGCGTTCTCGGACGTAGTCACTCCGCTTCCACTTCAACCGGATCCCGGCATACAGGCGGTTTATGCGGGCGACTATGACTATGCCACTTCCTCAGCCAACCAACACCTTCACGCATGGGTGGATGGACGCGTGACTATCGGCGGCAGTTCCCAACAGGATGCCTTCCACGATAGACAGTCGACAAGTGCGCCATCGCCTACACCGACAGCGACGCCTACCGCGACTGCGACTGCAACTCCAACATCGACGCCCACTGCAACTGCGACGGCTACGGCCACGGTAGCGCCGAGCCCAACGCCTACAGCTACAGCTACAGCTACTGCGACACCAACAGCGACTGCTACTGCAACTGCCACGCCTACTGCCACCGCCACACCGAGCCAAATCGCACTCAGTGCGCGTGGCTACCTGGTAAACGGGCGACGCAGAGCGGATCTGTCCTGGAGCGGCGCGACTTCGATTCGTGTCGACATTTACCGCAACGGCGGCTTGATCGCCACGACTAGGAATGACGGTTTCTATACCGACCGGATCGGCGGACGCCCGCCTGGCACGTTCACATATCAAGTGTGCAATTCAGGCACCAACACCTGTTCTAATCAAGCGACGGTGACGTTTTAACGTGTCGCGACTCCATCTTACGTGGGAAACTCGCACAAAGGGACGCGAGTTCCGCTAAAATGATCCTGTAGTCACGGCGCTGCGTCGCGGTGCTCTCGAAATGCGTAATAGCGTGGTGGCGCCTCGACCTTTGGCTCAGCACCGCACGGAAGCGCGTCACCGATCATTATCCCTACCGCGGCGTGGGTCGCGGGTGTGGCGTTGGGCGCGGCCTCGGCGTCGCTCGAGGTGTGGCACTAGGCGTTGGAGTTGGTGTAACAGTAGGAGTTACACTAGGTGTCGCCGTGGGTGTCGGTGTCGCACTTGGCGAAGGAGTAGGAGTTGGAGTTGGGGGCGCTCCGCCGGGCAACGGATAGACGTAAGCGCCGCGACTGCGTGTCCAGACTGAGAGCGTAGTGCTGCCCCGGTCAATCTGCATGTCCCATACCATCGCGTGCGGCAGGCCGTTCTCAAAGCGCTGCCACGTAGGGGATGCTACGGTCACGTCATCAGTATAGTAAACGCCCCAGTCGGTGCCAGCAAAGACCTGTTGCGGCTGATTAGGATTAACGATGATGGAGTCCACCGGAATGTCCGGAAGGTCGCCGGTCTTATCCGCCCAGGTGAACGAGCCGCAATTGGCCGTGCACGTCACCTGGAACACATGACCCGGTGTGGTTGGCGTGTTAGCATTGAAGCCGCCAACTGCCGCGTACCCCACCGGTAGATTTGCGGCCGACACCGAAGGATCGAGCGCGATACCCAGCACAGGGCGATTGGCCAGGACGGTATTGTTGCCGGTAACATTTACCCAGTTCGCCTGAGCTTGAGTGCCGGTGCCGAGGTTAAAACCGATCCATGCATTGCCGTCGTTGGTGCCAACAATGGCGACGCTCTGATATTTTGGCGAATACTTGACCTGATTGATAAACGAACGATTACCCAGTGTCTGCTTCGTCATATTTTGGGTAATAGGATTGTTTGTCACATACCAGTTAGAGGAGTTCAGGATGCTGTTTCCGCCGGCAATCGTCTCCCAAACTCGAGTCGTGCCAACAACAAGGTGGCCGCAGCCGCCTGGAACGCCGGCTGGTGGACAGTCATCGCCGCCCGGGATTCCACCATGGAAAAGATCGTACGGCATGGTGAAAGATCTAGTGTCGCCGAACCAGTTCCCCGACACGCCGACCCATGGGGCAAACTGATTGGTGCAGTTACTAACGCAACGATTGACCGCGCCCCCGTTGTTACCTTGGAAAAAGCGGAGACTTGACCCAGTGCCTACAGGATCAATGCGCGAATAGAATCCGTCACCGCCGACTCCCAGCTGCCATAGCACCGGTCCGGTTGGCGTTCCGGCAAAGGTGATCGAGCTGGAGCCGTTGTCCTGCGAACCACCACTGGCCTGTGGCGAAGCCGCATTCAGGAAGTTGCCACTGATGTCACCCGAGTAAAACTCGATCGTGTTTAAGCCCGTATCCATGTTAAACCAGGTTGGATCGGTAGTGGAATTTGTTATGTCCGCGTTCGTCGTGCCATGGGCGCCGCCGTCATTCCCAATTAACAAGATGCTGGACGATCCAGGTAGGAACGCGAGAGCGTGTTGGTCCACGTGAACGGGGCCTGCAGCCCCGGGATACGAATAACCGCAGGTGGTATCGTTCCAGACAGTTCCCGTGCGGGTTGCAAACCAGACTTCGAAGGTGTCGAAGAACACGCGGTCAGGATTATTTGGATCAACAGCTACTCCCTGGTCGTACCAGTTCTGCGGATAATCACCGGGACTATTTGGGCCGCTACAGTCTCTCAGCGCGCCGCCCTGAGAACCTTCCATGAAGGTCCAGCTTGTGCCGCCGTCAGTGGTAGCCCAGGCGCCGATCTGGCAACCAGCCGCATTGCCGCAGCCGCCGTTGCCGTTACCGACAATCGATTGTGCCTGGGCATAGATGTAACTCGAGTTACTCGGCGCCACAGCAATGTCCATACGGCCCAGCTGATCGCCCGTATTAATATCAACAAAAGGCGAGCCGCTGCCGGCATTCATGGACGCTCCAGTCGTGTACGGACTGCCGCTGACTGCATTGCCGAAGACGAAACCATTGGCGTTGCTTGCAATTGAAGTGAAACTTGGGCAGCCGCTCGAGCCCATCGTGGCGCTGTAAATACCGTTTGCACCGTTCGAACCCAGATCGAATTGCACCGTCGTGGCAAAACCTCTCACACCGACTGCCGCTAGAATGCGGGTGACGCCCCCGCCCATATCTGTCAGTTCCAGGCCTGTTATGTCCTGGCGCTGAGAATTAAAACCGTTAGTGGCGCACGGACCGGTCCAATTAACTCCGCCGTCATAAGAGAGGTAGAGACCGGTTTTCGCGCCAGCAGCGACCTTACTACCGTTATTGGGGTCCACGCGAACTTTACCAACGGCGTTATACTGTGGGAACTGACCCGGAGGCGTCGGGAATGCTATACCAAAAACGTCAGCGCCGAGCACCGTCCAGGTAGCCCCAGCATCCGTGGACTTGAGGACACCCTGGCTACCCATCGAAAAGGAACCATAATTGAGATCACCTGTGCCGGCATAAACGGTGTTATGATCGTTTGGATCAATGGTAACACTGTCGATGGCTGTGGTGGAAATGAGTGGATCATCGGTTACCACACTCCAGCTAGTGGAAGTACTACAACAATTCGTTGTCTTCCATACGCCGCCTCCGACGGACCCCAGATAAGCCACAATACTGCCATTCACCGTGGTGGTTGGATCAACCGCCATGGAGTTCACGCGCCCTTCGGTCGTGGTGTAATCAAAACAGCCCGAGCAGCCGGTCATGCGTTCTGGTTGGGGACCCAGAGCAGTGAAATTGGTGGTGCTGAAGGTCAGTGGACTTAATGGATTCAGCGCAGCAGGCACTCCCGCAGGGACGCCCATGGCCAGGCGTGCATGTTGCACGGCGGCAGCCCGCAGCCATGCCGGATCAAAGCGGCCTGTAGGATAGGTCAAACGATCGTTCCAGAATTGTTCCAATCGCCCCAGATCGGCAGCCTCAGTGTCGGGTCTCTGACCGGGCGCCGGCATATAGGGCAAGGGACGCGACGCTTTCGTCGCGCCTGGAAGTGAAAGGTGATCAGTAAGAGGTGAGAAGTGCGCGAAAAGCGCTAATGCCACGCCCACGAAGCAAAGCGTAAAGCCGATTAATGCCCGAAGACTAAAGAACCCGCCTTGGTCCCGCAATCGCGGGACTACAGCGAGCCAACGGCTGCGGCGGGCAATTGCCAGTCGGGTGCAGGAATTCTTTTTCATTTTTAATCAGGGCGAAGTTTGCGGAGCAATGTTACTGAGATGCTGCTGCTGCTTTCGCTCGGCGCGTCATGGATGTTTTGTTTCAGGAAACGTCAAGATGCAGGAAACGCCGTTTATAGATAGTCGGCCAGATTTGGTCAAGCCGTTTCTGAAACGGGCTCTCTTATCTTTGGACGGCGCGATCGATGATCGCGATAACCTCGGTAATATCAGTGGTCCATATTATGACAAAACGGCTACTCACCGCTGCGAGACAAAGGTCTACGGTCGCAAGGGAAGAGTCGGACGCGACCGCGGAGTCGGACGCGACCGCGGTGTCGCTCTCGGCGTGAGCGTAGGGCTCACGCCGGGTGACGGCGTAGCTGTTGGTGTTGGCCTTGGCGTTGCGGTCGGCGTAGGCGTTGGAGTGGGTACTCCGACTGGAGTGACGAAGGCATAGATTTTGTTGTAGCCTCTTGTCAACCATTACGACAACAAAATTGCACAATAAGCGAGCAAAGGTGGAACGGTCGCCGCGGCGACTCCCCAAGACGTCGGTCCCGCAGCCGCGAGACCGCTTTCCGCGTGGTATTCCGACTTTCGGGCATAACTGTAGTGGCAGGCGTGCCGCCTGCGAAACCCAGGTCGTTTGCAGCCGACACGGCTACTTCTACAGAACGCGCAGGCCAATTCCCTGGAATCCCATCGTTTTCAGGAGCTCCGAAAGCTTTCGGGAGCAGGAAGCCGATCCCACAACGAGTTGGCAAAGGTTACCTGTGCGCACGCCGCGGGAACTCGCGAGTTTCTTTCGCGAGTTCCCGCATTAAGGAATTCTAACTTCGCGCTAAGGCGTGGGACGCGGGTGCGGAGTTGGGCGAGCTCGAGGCGTCGGAGTCGGCCGCGGGGTCGGCGTGGGTGGTGGAGGCGTAACCGTTGGCGTCGGGGTTATCGTCGGCGTTGCCGTAACTGTGGGCGTTGGTGTCGGTGTAGGAGTTACCTGCGGACAGAAGAAGATTTCCATGTCGGCCGCAGGCGTGGCGGGCTCGTAGCCGGCTGCCAGCCAAATGTGGTCTGTGCCGTTGGTATCAGTCGGGAAATTTCGACGCGGATTGACGAACGGAATCCCTATTGACCAAGTGTTAGTGCCCGGATCGTAGATGTCCACCTCGTTGGAGGGATTGGGCGCGACTCTGCCACCGCCCATCACGTACATCTTCCCGTTAAAGTTAAGCGCTCGCGTCTCCCCTGTGGCTCGCGGGATGGGTGCTATCGTGCCAATGGTGTTGGCGACGGGGTCGAAGCTGAATGAGTTCGTGGTATCGATCACCAAGCCACCGGAGAAATCCGATGCGCCTCCCACGTAGATGATTCCATTGATGCTGCATGTGGGCGCATACATGATCCCTTCCGGTGTGGTCACCGGGGCCTGTGTCCAC
>DATIOX010000006.1:0-55285 GCA_035472675.1 Candidatus Dormiibacterota bacterium | reverse complement strand
AATAAGCGGGATGAGAAGGAACCCGCGCCGGAACGGCAGCGAGCGAGCCGGATCTCGTCCGCATGAAACTAACGTTTTGAGTTGATTGAGTGGATACATGGATTGTTGTGTTCTTTCTCTCCCGGTTTTTTATTTGTTTTGTGTTTACTGGCCCCAAACAAACAAAGAATTTACCGGGTAAAATTCCCTGTTCGTTTTAGAAGCGTCCGCGTGTGATACGAATTTCGTCTTCCGGTGTCAATACTTTTTTAGAACTTTTTTGAGTGAGAGTGGTGAATTCGCCAAATTGTCAGATCGGGGGGGTGCGAGAACTGGGATGTTAAGGTGGCAGCCTGACTCGGCGGGTCGGCTGCCAGCCTGCCCAACTCGAATTCGCCAGGCTCGCCACAGGACGAGTCCGTCCGACTGGCGGACTGGCAACTTGGTGGCCGAATCAGTTAGGTTCGCGACGGCGAATCCGCCATGTGGTGACCGGTTGACATCCAATGTGCCGCACGCCATCGCGGATTGCGGTTTGCGTTGGACGGAGTGTTCCCGTAGCCTCAGGCACATGGCACGGACTGGTCTGGGCAAAGGCCTTGGCGCATTAATTGGTACTCCCTCGGTCGCCACGCGCCCAGACGCGATAGAGTCCGGGGAGCGAGTCCACCAGATCAATTTGACAAACATCGTCCCCAGCGCGCTGCAGCCGCGCAAAGATTTCGGACGCGAAGCACTGCAGGAGCTAATCGATTCGATTCGGCAACACGGCATCATTCAACCGCTCATTGTTCGACAGGCGGGCGCTCGTTTTGAATTGATCGCGGGCGAACGACGTTGGCGCGCGGCGCAGGAGATTGGTCTTACTGAGGTGCCTGCCATAATTCGAACCGCAAATGATTTGGAAGTGCTCGAATTGTCGTTGATCGAAAATCTGCAACGCGCCGATCTAAACGCGATCGAAGAGGCCCAGGGCTACGCAAGGTTAGCGAATGAATTTGGAATGCGGCAGGAAGACATCGCGCTCAAAGTAGGGCGGAGCCGGGCGGCAGTGGCCAACGCGCTGCGGCTTTTGGATCTACATCCGCAGGTGCAGGTCTGGCTCGCTCAGGATTTGCTCTCGGTCGGACACGCAAAGGTGGTTTTGGCGTTAAAAACGCCGGAGGAACAGCTCCTGGCTGCGGAAACTGTTTTGCGTCGTAATGCCACCGTGCGTGCCACTGAGCGGCTGGTTGCCCGCTTGCTTGGAGTCGCGCGTTCGCGTCGAAAGTCCCGGCGCGCGGGGAGTGAACCGAGCATCATGCCAACGGCAGTGGAAGATTTGCAGAACCGCTTGCAAGAACACCTCGCTACGCACGTCGCCATCCATCATGGAGACAAACGAGGCCGGATTGAAATCGAGTACTACGGAAACGACGATCTTCAGCGGATTGTGACTGCTCTGGGGCTGCGAGAGCTGGAGTAATGCGGCAGCGGAGTGCCGGAGTGATGAATTCACAAACAACGCTCGATTGCTCCCTTACTCCATTACTCCTGATCGCCTTCGTTTCGGCTGTTTGTGCCGACGCGTCACACGCGGCGAAGACAAACATCTGGCAAGAGATCTCGGGTGAGAAAGCTCTCGCGCATGTTCAGCGATTGGTCGATTTCGGGCCACGCCCGTCTGGATCCGAGGCGATCGAAAAATCCAGGCATTATATCGAGGACCAGCTCAGCCGTTCGGGCTGGCAGGTAAAACGGCAGGCATTCACCGACGACACCCCGCGGGGAAAGGTCCAGTTCGTAAATTTGATTGCCCAATTTCGCGGCCAAGGAAACGCGGCGCCCTTGTTCTTATTGTGCTCGCATTACGACACGAAAACGTTTGATGCCATAAAATTCGTGGGAGCTAACGATGCCGGCTCGAGCACAGGCTTGCTCCTGGAATTGGCGCGAGTAATCGGGCAGCATCCAAATCTGGGTGCGAAGATTGAGCTCGTGTTTTTCGACGGCGAAGAAGCGTACGATCATTTTTCGGAGACGGATGGATTGTACGGAAGCCGGTATTTTGCCCGACAACTCCAAGGCAGCAGCCCCAAACAGTTCCGCGGCGGGATCTTGTTTGATATGGTTGGCGATCGTTCCCTCGACGTCACGCTTCCTTCAGATTCACCTCCCGAAATAGCGCGAGACATCTTTGCGGCGGCGGAAGCGCTCAAGCTGCGAAGTTATTTTACGTACCTCGACCGTGAGATGATCGACGACCATTCACCACTAAACGCTATCGGCATTCCGACAATTGACGTGATTGATTTCGATTATCCCTGGTGGCACACCGCGGGTGACACAATCGATAAGATCAGCGCTCAGAGTCTCCAGATCGTCGGGTCAGTCGCCTTGTATTACCTGTCCGAATTCGCACTGAAATAAGGACCTTGAAGGGTTAAACCGTCGAAGCGGGGATTTTCGTTTCCGCTTTAACGCTTCAACGCTTTAACGAATCACGCGGTCTGGGCTTGCCCAATTTCTGCATTGCCTCGCGTCGGTTTTCCCGGCAGTTTGATTGCGAGTTGCCGAATTAATAGAACGCCGGAAGCCTATGTCGCATGCAACGCACAAAAACGTCGGTGTAATCGGGCTTGGAATTATCGGTCGCGGCGTGGCTGGGAACCTGCGGCGGAAAGGGTTCCCAGTTTATGTTTGGAACCGGTCGCCGCGTTCCGTTCCTAATTTTGTCGGGTCGCCCGGGGAGGTAGCTGAGATTTGCACTCAGATCCAGATATTTGTTTCGGACGATGAAGCTTTGTTGCAGACCGTCCGACAGCTAGGTGAAAAGCTTACGCCGCGTCATCTTGTCCTTGCGCACTCGACAGTCGCCCCGGATTCAATGCGTGCCGCGGCTGAAATTGTCGAACGCCGCAAGGCGCGGTTTGTCGAGGCGCCTTTTACAGGGAGTAAAACTGCTGCCGAAAAGGGTGAACTCGTTTATTATGCGTGCGGAAACGAGGCGGCACTGCGCGAAGCGCGTCCGATTCTCGAAGCCAGCAGTAAAGAGATCATCGAGATCGGACCAACAATTGGCCAGGCGAGCGTAATCAAGATCGCAACCAACATGATCACGGCCGCAAGCGTCCAGGCAGCTGCAGAAGCGCTGGCGCTTGTTCAAGCTTCGGGTTTGCCGTTGGAAAAGTTCATCGAGGCAATGCGCAGTAACGCCAGCAATTCTACAACTCTCGCGATGAAACTGCCTAAAATGCTTAGCCGTGATTTTGAGCCGCACTTTTCTGCTAAACACATGTTGAAAGATATGCAGATCGCTAATCAGATCGGTTTGTCCAATTATCTCGATCTGGGTGTGACAGCAGCTGCTCGCGATCAGCTGCTTGAGCAAATGCACTGGGGCCACGGAGATGATGATTATTCGGTAATAGCGCGGAAATATTTGCACGAGCCCGCGCCAGTTACTGGTGAAGAGTTGCAACTGGAAGAGCTGGACGAGCAAACCGGCACTGGCGAGTCGATCGCGAGCTCAACCGAAGGGGAAACCCAACTCCAGCAAGATGCGACTTCAGAGGTTTCGCCTGCGCCGCTGGTCGGTCTGGCAAGCGACCAGGCGGCTAACGAAACAACACGATTGCGTCGCGGTTTTCTCAAGCAGCTGTTCAGCCGATTGTCCTCTGGGGAAAAATGATATTGCGTTCCGACCCAGGAGAACCGGTGTCGTGCATCCAGCGCGTTACTCGTATTAGTGCAATCGCCTCTCGCTTCCCAACGGAGAGGGTATCCTGAGGGGTTAACGGCCCTTGAATCTTTGAGGTCTCCGACTCCTCATCTCAATGCTCCATTTTCGCGGGGGAGAGGCGGCAGAAAACCACGAGGTTTTTTTTCTCCGAGCTTTATGCGTAAAGTGACTTGTAATGGATAATGCGATCTTTCTCGACCTTTCCAGGCGCGCAAAATTTCGTATTACCGGCACGGATCGGCTTCGATTCCTCAACGGGCAAATTACAAATGATCTGCGCAGCGCGACTGAAACCTCTGCGATCGAAGCGTGCATTCTCAATGCGAAAGGTAAAACAGATGCGCACATTTTTGTTTCCACATCGGGAGAATCCTTTTTAGTCGATGCGGCGGCCGATCTTCGAGAAACGCTCAAAGTCCGGCTGGAGCGCTACGTGATCGCCGACGACGTGCAGATTGAGGACGTCACCGATCAATTCTCGCTTTTTCACGTGTTGTTACAACAACTCCCCGCGTTGGAGTCTGGCCGAATTGTCTCTGTGCACCGTTTTGCTGAACCGGGATGGGACATATGGGTCGAATTCGCGCAGCATGGCGCCTTGTTACAGGAATTATCCTTGCGATGGACGCTACGTGGTTCCGATGCGACTGAGGTCATGCGAATTGAGCAGGGAATTCCGCGCTGGGGTCGCGAGTTAACAGCGGAGATTATCCCAATCGAAGCCAATCTGGAACAACGAACGATCGATTACCAAAAGGGTTGTTACATCGGTCAGGAAGTGATCTCGCGAATAAAGATGTCGGGCCAGACGAACAAGCGACTGTGCGGGCTGATTTCGGTGGACGATATCCCGCTTCAGCCAGGAATGAGACTTGTCCCTCCTTCAGCGCCGGGGAAGGAAGTTGGCTGGATCACAAGCGCGTCGCGCAGCGAAACAATCGGAAAAGAAATTGCCCTCGGATACGTGAAACGCGGCTTCAACGGCCCCGGTACCAAGCTTGCCGCAGGGAGGCCGTCCGGCGGACAGGGTGCGTCGGCAACTGAGAATTTTGTCCCGGAGCCGAACAGAACAATTTCCGTAGAAGTGGTTCCGCTGCCGTTTTTCTGAGTCAGCGGTGTTTTGGGCAGGCGCGTGTCTCCACCAGCTACTAGTTAAAGCGCGCGGCCTCGCACAACAGCTGGCATTCGTTATTTGCGCAAGGTCATTACCCCTTGCCGACGCAACGCTTTTCGATTTCCTCATTAGCATGGAAACTCGATTAACCTGGTATGGCCACGCCGCTTTCAAAATCAAAACCCCTACCGGCAAGGTTCTGCTCATCGATCCCTGGGTAACGAATCCGGCGTTCGCAAGGGGCAAGGACGAGCTCACCAGCCTCGATCGTGTTGACCTTATCTTCCTGACGCATGGGCATTCCGACCACGTCGGCAATGCAGTCGAAATCGGAAAGCGCACGGGTGCGATTCTGGTTTCAAACTTCGATCTCAATGCGGCGATGATTTCGGTGCTCGGTTATCCCGAAGCGCAGACTTCGAACGCGACGACTGGACATCTCGGCGGCGAGTTATCGCTGCTTGATGGCGAAATAAGAGTCCAGTTCGTCCCGGCGTGGCACGGTTCGTCTGTTCAAAGAGATGAAGGTGCGACCCCGGTTTACGCGGGTAGTCCAATGGGGTTGATCGTTGAACTACGGAATGGTCCTGCGATCTATCACACGGGCGACACAGATTTGTTCTCCGACATGGCGCTGGTGAAACGATTTCACAAGATCGACGTCATGCTGGTTTGCATCGGCGACCATTTTACGATGGGGCCTGCCCGGGCAGCGGAAGCAGTCAAGCTCGTTGGCCCACGCGAAGCAATTCCGATGCACTACGGGACGTTTCCGGTGCTGACAGGCACACCGGAAATGTTCGATCGGGAATTGAAACAGCGTGACGTCAAAGCCAATCTGCGCGTGATGAAAATCGGTGAAACAATCAAGCTGCCGGAATAATAAACTGCGATTGAACCGATTGCCTCGCACAAGCGACGTATCGACGTATGCAGCCGGACGACGCGACAAGGTTGAATTAGGAAAGCAATGGCAATTGGGAAAAATGGGAATGGGCTGACACTGCTCAAACGCTTCATACCGGATGGTCTGTCTCACGCGGCAACGGCGTTCGTTGAATCGTTAGAAATCAATACAATTTCGGAAAAGCGCCGCAGCGGCCGGCTCGTGGTGATCAAGCGTC
Source organism: Candidatus Dormiibacterota bacterium (assembly GCA_035472675.1). GTDB lineage: Bacteria > Verrucomicrobiota > Verrucomicrobiia > Chthoniobacterales > UBA10450 > Udaeobacter. Next base: position 49,347 of record DATIOX010000006.1, on the reverse strand, counting down.
GCAATATTTTCGGTGAACGTGGCGCCGATCTGATAAATTTTTGTTTTCGCCTGGCCGGCATCACAATTCGTTACCTGAGCAACGTGCTGGGCTGGCGGCGATGGGAGGCGAGCTGCTTCCAAATGCTAAATGGCGATCAGTTTCAAGCGAAGATTATAGACGCACTAACGGTTTGTCTGGATAAACTGCCGGGCCAAAGCCTGTGGGACCACATGAACCAAGGCACACTGAACAAACGCATGCTTGAGTCACCCGCCAAAGAGTATCGCCGCGCCCATCAATTCTGGCGTGATGAATTTGGTGGTTCGTGGTCGCACGGCGATGCCTCCATGCCGAACGTAATCTATGAGGAGAAGACCAGGCGCGCGCGTCTGATCGATTTCGAGATCATGCATGAGAGATCACTGCCGGCTACGACGCGACACGCACGCCGATGATCTGCTGGTCTTCTTACTCGATATGGTGGACAGAGTTCCTACCATGCAGTGGCTTCCTTTTACTACTTGTTTTGTGAAGGCTTACGCCGAACGGGATGTAATCGCCGAGCTCCAAAAGCGGCTGGTTATCCCGCGCGGACTCGCGCTGTTATGGTGGAATGTTCGCACCAATTTCGCCAAGACCGGAAAAGTCGAGCGGCGATTAAGAGCGCTGCGCAACGCGATCAGCAAACGTCAACTTTACCGACCTTCTCCCGCGGAGCGCGCCCGCCAGAGGCGACGTGCTTCGAAAATTTGCCAGGAGATCAATCCGGGAATGCCGAGCGCGAGTTCGCGTACTCTTGCGATTAGTGACAGGGCAAAAGCTGCATCTCCAGGGATCCCGAGAAGATTGCCGACGACCAGATAACCACCTTCCTGCACGCCCAAACCTCCGGGAACGGCGAAGGCGGCCGAGCGAATCGTTAATACCATGCTTTGTAGGATGAGTGCGTTAATGAAGGTCGCGCGGAGATCCAGTGCGTGAAGGGCGATCCAAATTTCGCCCGAGCCCGCCACAAGCGAAATAATTGTCCAAGCGCAGCAGGCAATCAGTGCTTTCCGTCGCGCATAAAGCGCGCGAACGGTTTGGTCGAGAGTCTCGCCTCCTTGAACAAGCGATTGCCACTCTGGCGAGTTCGCGAGACGCGCGATGATCTTGGCGAGAAACCGGAACATCCCCATTCGTTGCACGAAATAAAAACCAGCAACGCCGACGACACCGATGAGCGTTCCGATCAAAGTTGGGCGAATGAAATTTTTTTGTCCCGTTACTTCAACGAGCAGTACTACGCCGAGCAGTGTAAAAGCGGCCTGCGTGAAAACACCAAGTGTAATGTCAACCAGCACGCTTCCCGCTGCGACTGGCAATGACGCGCCGTTTATCGCCGCTAAACGCGCGCGGACAATGTCTCCACCAACAGTGGCGGAGGGCACAAGCGTGCTGACCGACTCACCGATCCAGCGCATCCAAAGCAGCTTTCGCAGCGGCAAACGATCGGATTTCGGAAAGAGGGCCCACCACGCAAGTGTGTCGAGAAACAGTGGCACAGCGAAATGGTAAAGGATTACTGCGGCAATAGCCCAGCCGGCAGCGGCGAAAGCCGCGCCGACTTGCGGCAGGCCCTGGCGAAGGAGAAGGACCGTAAAAAGCGCAGCTCCGGCAAGGCCAAGCAACCATACGATTATTTGGATTTTGCCGGGCGCTTTCATCGTGATCGCTACCAGATCGGCTGCGCACCAGAGAGTGCGCCTACCTGCAGGTTAACCAAAGCCGCCCTGCCCCGCGTGGCGCGGTTCAGCTGAGGCGCGAGACTTGAATAGGTTGCGCTGTCGGTTCCAAGGCCAGAACGCCAACTTCAGAGGAAATTGGCAGCGGATCAGGCAGATATTGACGGTGTTTGCCTATCGATTTGCCAGCAATCAGGCAAAAGGTCAGCCAAACAGCACCAAAAAAAGATAGCCGCGAGCACATCAGTCAAGAAATGTGCGCTAAGGCAATACGGCTGAATCCCACCAAGGCAACCAGCGATATTGCACTGAAAATGGACACCAGACGCCAATGCCGCGCCTTGAGGGCAGGCAGTACAAAAAGAACCATCAGCAGAACACTCGCCAAAATCAGCTTCGGCAAATATTCCCAAATACTCCTTGCCTAAATATTCTCTCTCCGATACATCGCTTTCAGGCTGCTCATCCGATTTGTCGATCTCCTGGTCGCATTAACCACACCATGAAAACCGTTCGCGGGTTTTTTGCTTTCCTGCTTTTTGCTTCTGCCGCATCAGCGCTTGCCGGACCGACGACTTTTGAGGCCCACGCTTCACCCACACCACCGGATGAAAATTCGCGCGATCTTTTTTCTTACGAAACGACCTACACCTTCGGCAGCGACTTCAAGGAATCCAAACTCGGTGATGGTGACTCGCTCTATAACGATTTCAGCTATGACCATCGTTTTCTGATTACCGGCAAGTGGTACTTCCGCGCCGGCGTCGAATACGAGCGCTATGATTTCGGCGGAAGCGATAATGGCTTACCCGATCACTTGCAAGCCGCTTCCGCTCATCTGGCGGTGGAATACGTCGTGAAGGACTTTCCGGGAATAAGTATCGAGCTTGATCCAGGCGTTTACTTCCAAGACGAGGTCAGCGGGGACGCTTTCGATATCCCAGGGAAAGCCTATGTGACATTCCCCTTAAAGAAAGACAAGATCTTTGCCGTTGTCGCTTTGGGCTGGGCAATTTACCAGGACCCGCCGGTTGCGCCGGGTGGAGGCATCATCTGGCTAATCACCGATAAGCTGCGCCTTCAGGGGGTCTTCCCGAGATCTGCGCTGATTTATCAGCCAAACGACGATTGGGAATTGCGGATCCTCGGCGAACTTAACTACACCAGCTTTCGCACTGACGATGTGCTGACAACAGAGCGGAAATTGCAATTGCACAACGCCGTCGTCCAATACAGCGAGGACCGAGCCGGTGTGCAGGCAGGTTATTCCGGTTTCAAACCTTTTAAGATCATTGCCGGAGCAGGCGTCACGGTCGAACGGAATTTCGATTTCTTCCGTGCTGATCAGTCCAAGAGGACCGACCCGGCTCCGTACATCAGGATCGCCGCGGAAGCCAAATTTTAGGGGAACATTTCCCCAAGCTTCCTCGCCACCCCCTGATCACCGCGAATTTTTAATCGCCCGGTCAGGTAGGCCCACGTGCCACCCATTTGATGGTTGGAAACGGCGACCCAATCCTTGTCCTTCGCCACGAACGTCACATTTGCATTGTCGATCTTTCCTTTTCCCATCTTGTACTTTCCGTCATCTACGTCGATCCACCATTGCCCGCCTTGTGGACCGCTCAAGTCCCATTGATAACGAGCGTGAACTCCCTTCGCTTTAGCCGGTTGAAAACTGCCGCGCATCGAGTCGAACACCTCCTGCGGCGTGGAGTCCAAATGTTCGCTTGCGGCATTACTGGCAGAACTCAGACCAAACGCCAGGGCAAGCACATTCATTGCTAGAAGTAAGCAACACTTTCCCGATAAATAATGGGCTACTTCGGGCTTCATCATTCCTTCGTTATTAGTCGTTCGCGCTCCCTCATTCTCATGGCCCTATTGCTCAATGCGTTTCAGGAGGAATGCTGCGCCTAGAAATGTGATCAAGGCTCCGGCCAATAGCACTAGCAGATCAAGGGAATAAAATCGCGGGCCAGCGTGATACATGTTCACCAGCCGAAAGGCGCGGCAAAAGTGGGTAAGTGGAAAAAGTTCGGAAACATACTGGATCGCCTTGGGTAGTTGTTCCAGAGGCGCGAACGCACCTGAGAGAACAAACACCGGCAGCAGAAAGAATACGGAGAATTGGATCGCCTGGGTTTGTGTGCGCGAAAACGCCGAGATCAGCAACCCAAGCCCGAGCGAGCAAAGCAGGAAGAGCAGGCAGACCATGCTAAGCGCAATGGGTTGATAAAACGCCACTTCAAAATGCCACCTGCAGAGTGCCATGATCACAACCACTAAAAAAATGGAGACCACCAGATAGGGCAGAATTTTCCCAATCACGATTTCACGGCGTCGCAGCGACGTCACCATCAATTGGAACAGAGTGCCTGACTCCCGTTCCCGCGCGATTGTACACGCCATAAGCGTCACTGTTAGCAGCTGCAAAATCAGCCCAATAATGCCTGGTACAACGTAATCGATGACACGCAATTTCGGGTTGTACAGCAGCTTGCGATCGACTGTCCACATTTCCATCATCGAGACAAAGCGTTTGCGAATTTGCACTGGAAGCTGCTTTCCCAGATCAAAGACCTCTTCCGGCAACGTCTCAATCATTCGGTCGCGTTGCTTCAACTGAAAATCTCCCAGGCTTTCTCGAACACTGCCTTCTACGGCCTCTACCGTGTTGATATCGCCGCCGTCGATATAAAGCACCAACGGTTTCGGATCGCCGTTTTCCAGGCTCTCATTCCATCCAGCAGGAATAACGAGCGCAGCTTGCACTCGGTGGCCGAGCAAATCCGATTCGTTCTTTTTATCAGGCGATCCGCGTCGCCACTGGAATGTCTTGTTCTTAAAAATAATGTCGATGAATTCCTGCGAGCGTGGCGTGTTGTCCCGGTCAATCAACAGGCTGCTCACCCCGGTTAATTCGCCAGTTTCAAAGGCATGCCCAAAAAGGAGCGTGAAAAGTGGCGGCAGAGTCAGCACAAGGAGTAGCACGCGCCAGTCACGGTAAATGTGCAGGAATTCTTTGTAAGCAACGCTGGCAATCGCCTTGAATGATAACAATTTCATGAAACCGATTTTTTTAAAACGTCGTCGTAGCCCTGCGAATATGCGGTGAAAACGTCCTCCATATCGGGTTCCACCCAGCGTTCGCCTAACAAGTGAAGATCGGGAAAGGGCCAGGCTGCGCGCCATCTGGCGATCAACTTTTCGGGCTCCGCGGCGTAAAGGCGCAAGCTGCCGCTGCGCAACGAGACGCCAAGTAGTTCGGGAACATCCCGCAGTCGAACCAGCGCTGGCATGAGCGGGTCAACATCGATCTCGAGCAAGCGAGTACGAAAACTCGATTTCAAAGCCCGCGGTGAGGCTTTTGCCAGCAGCCGCCCGGCCTCGATAAAACCGACTTCCGTGCAGCGCTCCGCCTCGTCCATGTAGTGTGTCGTAACGAAAATCGTCTTTCCCTCGTGGCTTAGATCGTAAAGAAGGTTCCAGATTTGCTGCCGGTGAACCGGGTCGAGACCCGAAGTGGGCTCGTCAAAAAAAAGCAGCGACGGTTTGTGGACAAGCGCGCAACCGATCGCCAGCAATTGCCGCATTCCTCCGGATAAGCTTTGTGCTGTAGTCCCTGTCTTTTCCTGTAAATCAATTACGCGGAGCAGCCGCGCGATTCGCCCGTCTAATTCAGAGCTGGGGACACCATACGCGCCGCCGAAAAAGCGGAAATTTTCCAGAACGGTGAGGTCACCATAGAGACTGAAACGCTGCGGGACATACCCGAACTTGGTGCGTACACGTTGCCGGTCTTTCCAGACGTCTGCGCCTTCGATGGTCGCATGACCGCCCGTAGGATGGGTCAGGCCGCACAACATCCGCATCGTGGTCGTTTTGCCAGCGCCATTAGGGCCGAGAAAACCAAAGATGGTTCCCGCCTCGATTTGAAGGGAAAGATCTTGCACGGCATGGACGTTACCGAAACTCTTGCTCAGATGGTCGAGCACGATCACCGGTTCGCTCATGATGAATCCTATTGCGATGATCCAAAAAATTTGCAACCATCTGGCATTCCTCATCACATACATTGCTCATGAAACCTAGGATGCTGAACCCGCGGCGACACTTCTCTATAAGGACGGCCGGTCTCTTACTAGTCTTGTTGTTGATCTTGCGCCTGGGACTGACAACCGCACGCGCTGACGCCGTCTCAGAGCTCGCCTCGTTTTCCATTTTCGGCAAGGTCGATCTCCCACAGCTCGCGAAAGGCGATGTGAAAACAGCACACGGACCGCCAATGAGTAATCCGCGATTTATCGCGGTGCAAAGCTGCTACGTCGCGCCGGGTGCCCCTGGTCAGCAAATCGAGGCTTTGCGCCGGTGGAATCCCACAAGCCATCGCGAACTAAAGGTTTTTTTACATTCTGATTTACCGCTGAGCCCTACCCCGGCCAATTTCGAAAAACTGAAAGACGCGCCCGGTAATAATTCTGTGCGTTCATTCGTTGCAGCAACTCAAAAGCTCAGTCCCGAGCTTCAAATTAGCCGGGACGAGGCAAAGAAATTTTCTGCCGGAGCCGGAGGCGGCGGAGGCGCGATGCCTGCAGCGGTTGCGGCGTTCTGGGCAGATGTGCTCGCTGCGCGATCGAAAAGTTTCGTGTCGAGCGGAATGTCCGGTCAACCGCCCTACGATCATGCCGGTTCGTCTGTTCGGGCGAGCGACGAAGTAAATGGATTGTTGCGCGAGCAAGGGAAAATCCGCAATCAGTTTTCCGGGTTAATTGGGGCCACAGGTATAGGGCGCGGCGCCGGATCGCTCAAGCCGGAATTGTATTGGGAGCTTCTCGATGTGGATGATCAAGGCGTAGTAACCCTCGGCGCATCTTATAGCCGCGGCGCGGCCGGCGGGACCTGTCAAGCTGCGGATATTCTTTACTATGCGAGCGGTGGTTACTATGTTGCGCTGACGTTGTATCAGATGTGGCCGGTGACAGTGGAAGGCAAACCTTCAACCCTGGTCTGGCGCGGCGACATGATCTCCGCTGCGTCGCTGGGCTCTCTGCACGGCGTGGAGCGGCTTGGATCGGAGTCGCTGATGATGAAAAACATCACCAAAGCCGTCACACTCTTTCGGCGCGATACAAGTGGAGGTCGTTGAGCGGTGAAACGCTTTGTATGTCAAGTTTTCGCTGTTGTTTGCGCAGCATCGTTGTTGGTTGCCGCGCGAATTTTGGCTGAGGAAAACACCGGAAACTGGTCCGACTCGCTGGGTCGCCTCCCTTTCGAGTATACCGCGGAAGACACCTATGTCGGTGGCGGTGACGTGCAACGCGGACCTAACAAGAGCGTACGCGATTTCGACGAAAACGATTCGATCCTGCATTTGGTATTCACTCCACGAACTAAGCTCGGCGTTCTGCGGCTTGGCGCGGAGTGGGAACGATTCTCATTCGGCCTTCCGGATGGTGCGGCACTTCCGGACACTCTGCAGTCAGTCAGCCTGGTTATGGGACTGGACATGCAATTTTCCGATTCAATTCTAGTGAGGGTCGAAGGTCAGCCCGGTGTGTACGATACAGAGTTCGATAATCTGGGGTATGACAATTTCAATTTCCCGTTCCTAATAGGGGGCACTTACATTTACAGTCCTAATTTGCAGCTTGTTCTCGGGGTTAGCGTCGATGTGGAGCGGAACTACCCTGTTATCCCGGCCGCCGGGGTTCGTTGGAAGATTGCACCGCAATGGCTTCTTGATGCGGTGATGCCAACGCCCCGTCTCCAGTTTGAGATGAGCAAGGAGGTGTCCCTTTATGTAGGGGCGAATGTGAAGCAAACCAGTTACCGTGTAGATGACGATTTCGGGAACGCAAATGGAATCCCGAGGCTCAACCGTGCGATCCTGACGTACAGCGAGATTCGGACCGGCGGAGGCTTCGACTGGAAGATTTCGCCAATTGTGACGTTCACTGGCGAGGTTGGCTATCAGCCGTATAGAAATTTTGATTTTTATCGCGCTGAGGTGCGTTACCACCAGGACGGCGGCGCCCCTTACGGAATGGTTTCATTACACGGCGCGTTCTGACGGACTTTAGCAGAAGCGGCGCGTCCGGCGCTACCTAGGTCGCAACTCTTAGCGCAAGGTCCGATCCAAGGTGCCGATCTTGCGAGTCTCCGGCCATCGCAACGCAACGCCCAACACGACCAGGATTGTTCCAATGCCTCCTGCCACGACGGAAATCACCGGACCAAACAACGCAGCAGTCAATCCCGATTCCAACGCGCCGAATTCGTTTGATGTGCCGATAAAAATGTTGTTCACCGAAGAAACGCGGCCGCGCATTTCATCCGGGGTGATCAGTTGCACAATGGAACCACGAATGATCACGCTCACGCTATCGAACGCGCCAACAAGAAATAATAGCCCGAGCGATAACCAGAAGACTTTAGACAAGCCAAACAGGATCGTCGCAATTCCAAACCCGGAGACACACCAAAGTAAGGTTCGGCCAGCCTGCTTCATCGGCGGGAAATGCGCTACCACCAGCGCCATTGCAAAGGCGCCGACGGCCGGCGCCGCACGCATCCAGCCGAGGCCAACCGGTCCGCAGTGCAGAATTTGATCGGCGAAAATCGGCATCAGTGCGGTCGCGCCTCCCAGCAGGACCGCGAACAGATCCAGGGTGATTGTTGCCAGGATCACTTTTCTCCGAAACACAAACCGGAGTCCGGCCATGAGGCTTTTCCACGTGCTGGCCTTGCTCTGGTCGCGCCTCTGTTTGCTGCGCCGAATCGGAAGAATCAAAAGGAAAAAGCAAAGCGCGCACAGCGCATCCAGCAGGTACACAAACGAAAACCCGATGTAGGCAACGAGCAATCCACTGAGTGCAGGACCCACAACGGATCCAATTTGAAAAACGCTGTTGTTCCAAGTGACCGCATTTGCAAAGGCATCACGAGAAATCAGCGTAGGAAAAAATGAACTGCGTGCCGCCCAGCTGAATGTGCGCGCCACGGCTCCGAGAAAAAGAAGAAGATAGATTAACGGAATCGATGCATCATCGAAATGGAAGATTGGATGATGCCGTTCAAAAATCCCGGCAATAGCCGCCAGGACACGATTACTTTCACGCAATGGCGCAATCGCAGGAATGGCTAGATGTTTCCAAGAAACCAAGGCCAGGGCCAGCGACGTCAGCAAGCTAAAAATTTGCGAGACCAGAATAATGCGTTTTCGACTGAACCGGTCCGCCAAATGACCGGCGGGCAAGGACAGAGTCACGACAGGCACGGCAATAACCAAGCCAACCAGTCCAAGCGCGGTCGCGGAATGAGTGCGCGCATACACTTCCCATTCCACCGCCACCGCGAGCATCAAACGGCCGGTGATCGAAAGGACATTACCAGCTGTGAACAAGCTGAAATCCCCAAACCGGAAAGCCGCATACGGATCATGCGCTCGTCGCTCCAATTCGATTGGGGCGGAAACCGCCGGACGTTCGCCCTCAGGCGATTGATAGGAACTTGGATCGACTCGTTGCGGCATGGTCGAGCGCGTTCAGTCGAACACGCGCAGGAGATTGTAAATTGAGCGGCCAGCGCCGCAACCTATAGCATTGTGCTATCTGTTCGCCTGAGATCGAAAGCTGCAGCACACGGTTGCCAGCCGCAGGGTGGCCAGCCATATGCCGGACCCCAAAGAATTTGCACAAATCCTGCCGATTTTTCTTCCATTCCCCAAAACGAATGCGGTAGAGTCGGCGCCTTCAGAGGAAAATGGATAACATCATCGAGGCGAGAGAACTGCAAATTGAGCGCAAGCATTTCTACGTGGAGCTCCGGGAAAACGAGCGCGGGAGATTCTTGCGCATCACTGAAGAAGCTCATGGCCGCCGCAACAGCATCATCGTGCCGAGTACCGGAGTCGATGACTTTACGGCGACGATTGCTGAAGTTCTGACGAACAACGAAGGCGCGCCAGCTTAAACCGCTGGACACTTTCTGTAGAGGCAGCCGTGTCGGCTGCAACCCCCTCCAATTCGCAGGCGGCACGCCTGCCACGACAGCTTTTTCCACGCGCGACACTCCCGCAGCTACAGCCAATTTTGTTTTCCGTTATTCGGCCACATCGTTGACAGGGCGACACCCGAAACTACTTTGGCCCGTTCGTTCCTTGTCGGTTTTTCGCATTCCTACGTATGGCCAGAAGACGCAAATCTACGGTTCGAAAATCACTTCGGCGCACATCAAAGAAACCGAAACTGCCGTCGAGTCGCCGCGCTCGCGTGAAAAAAACGAAAAAGCCGCGTTACGTTTATTACTTTGGCGACGGCCACGCGGATGGATCAGGCGGGATGAAATCGTTGCTGGGCGGCAAAGGCGCGAATCTCCACGAAATGACGCGCATCGGTCTGCCGGTGCCACCGGGGTTCACCATCACGACTGAAGTATGCACTCACTTTTACGCTCATAACCGGACTTACCCGCGAGAGCTGAAGCCGGAGGTCGCGGCCGCGTTGGCAAAGGTCGAAAATTCCGTCGGAAAAAAATTTGGCGACAAAGAACGACCGTTGCTCGTATCCGTGCGATCAGGCGCGCGGGATTCCATGCCCGGAATGATGGACACCATCCTGAACCTCGGGATGAATGACCAGGTCGTCGAGATTATCGCGAAAAACACAAACAACGCGCGTTTTGCCTGGGATTCATACCGCCGTTTCCTGCAAATGTATGGTGACGTAGTCATGGGAGTTCAGAAACGGCCGGGCGAAGACCACGAACCATTTGAGGCGGTCATAGAGCGTCTAAAGGATGAACGCTACGGCAAACACGACTTCCCAGACGTCAGATTGACAGTCACCGATCTGAAAGAGCTGGTGCAACGATTCAAAGTCCTGATCAAAGAGCGCACGGGGAAATCGTTTCCGCAGGATCCGCAAGCCCAGCTTTGGGGCGCGATCGGAGCGGTTTTTGGATCGTGGATGAACGATCGCGCGATTGTTTATCGTCGCAAATATGGCATCCCGCGCGACTGGGGCACAGCCGTGAATGTGCAGACGATGGTGTTCGGAAACATGGGCCAAGCGAGCGCAACCGGGGTCGCATTTACGCGCGATCCGGCGACCGGTGAAAAAGTTTTTTATGGCGAGTATTTGATCAACGCCCAAGGCGAAGACGTCGTTGCAGGCGTACGCACGCCCCGCCCAATCGCCAATTTGGCGAATGAAATGCCGGCGGCTCACAAAGAGCTGATGAAAGTCCGCGCGATCCTTGAACGTCATTTCAAGGACATGCAGGACCTGGAGTTCACAGTGGAGGAAAATCGTCTCTATATTCTCCAAACTCGCAACGGGAAACGCACAGGGCATGCTGCCGTCCGTATTGCTGTCGATATGGTCGGTGAAAAATTGATCACAAAGAAGGATGCGGTGCGCCGTATCCCCGCGGATTCGCTTGCTCATCTCCTAGCCCCGATCTTCGACAGGCAATCAGCGAAACAAGCGAAAAAGATCGGCACCGGTTTGGCCGCCGGCCCCGGCGCGGCTTGCGGGCGCGTTGTGTTTAGTGCGGAAGAGGCCGTCATCCGCTCGGAGAAAGGTGAGAAAGTCGTGCTCGCGCGCATTGAAACTTCGCCAGAAGACCTGCGCGGCATGATTGCCGCCGAAGGCATCCTAACGTCGCGCGGCGGCGTCTCGTCGCATGCGGCCCTGGTCGCACGGCAAATGGGAAAAGTATGCGTTTGCGGCGCGACGGGAATCCAAATCGATTACCAAAGGCGCACACTCAGCGCCAACGGCACGACGTTGAATCGAGGCGATTACATCTCCATCGATGGAACCGCGGGAGAGGTGTTTGCCGGCGAAGTCGCAACTGCGCCGTCCGAAATCGTTCAAGTGCTGGTCGATCGTTCTCTCGATCCGAAAAAGAGCATCGTTTACCAAGAATACGCAAAACTAATGAAGTGGACGGATCAATTCCGCAGCCTGGGCGTGCGCACAAATGCGGATACACCCGAGCAGGTAACAAACGCGGTCGCGTTCGGCGCGGAAGGCATTGGGCTTTGCCGAACAGAGCATATGTTTTTCGAGGGCGATCGGATTGACGCCATGCGTGAGATGATTCTCGCCGGTACGAAGGACGAGCGGGCACGCGCGCTGGCCAAGCTACTTCCCTACCAGCGTGCCGATTTCATTGGCATCTTCACGGCGTTAAAGGGTTTGCCCGCCACCATTCGTTTTCTCGATCCGCCGCTCCACGAATTCCTTCCCAACGATCACTCTCAGCAGAACGAACTTGCGAACAAGCTCGGCGTGGCTGTCGAACAAATCGCTCGCCGCGTGCATGAGCTGCACGAATTTAATCCGATGCTCGGTCATCGGGGCTGCCGGCTCGGGATTGTCTATCCGGAAATCTCCGAAATGCAGGCACGCGCGATCTTTGAAGCTGCAGCCGAAGTGCAAGCCAAAGGCATCAAGGTCCGCCCTGAAATCATGATTCCGCTGGTCGGATTTCCGCGAGAGCTGAAGCTTCAAATCGAAATCGTTCGCCGCGTGGCTGGGGATGCCGCGAAGGAAACGAACACGAAATTCAATTACCTTGTGGGGACGATGATCGAAATCCCGCGCGCTGCGTTAGTCGCAGATCAGATTGCGCACGATGCCGAGTTCTTCAGTTTCGGCACAAACGATCTTACCCAAACAACACTGGGAATGAGCCGGGACGATTCGGGAAGCTTTCTTCCCGCTTACGCCGAGCTCGATATCGTCGATTCAAATCCGTTCGCGTCGATCGATCAAAAAGGCGTAGGCCGGTTAATGGAAATGACACGCGACTTCGGACGCAAGACCCGGCCAAACATCAAACTGGGAATTTGCGGCGAACACGGTGGGGAACCGGCGAGTGTTAAATTCTGTCACCGGCTGGGCTTGGATTACGTAAGTTGCAGCCCGTTCCGGATTCCGATTGCACGATTGGCCGCGGCGCAGGCAGCACTCGAGAGTTAGACGCTTGGTCACATTTCAGGACATCGAAGCGGCGCGCAAACGAATTGCGGACGCGGTTTATTATTCACCTTGTCCGCCTTCCATTGCGCTGAGCGACATCACCGGCATGAAAATTTTCTGCAAGCTCGACAACTTGCAGCGCACGGGAAGCTTCAAGGAACGGGGCGCGCGCAATGCGCTGGCACAACTGTCGCGTGACCAGCAGAAGCGTGGAGTCATTGCCGCTTCTGCGGGCAACCATGCTCAAGCACTCGCCTATCAGGGCCGATTACTCGGCATACCCGCAACAGTAGTAATGCCCAGATTCGCGCCCCTCATAAAGGTGAGCACGTGCCAGCAGCTCGGTGCAACTGTTGTTTTGCACGGGACGGATTTCGGCGAAGCGAGAGAGCACGCACACAAAATCGCAGCGGAGAAAAGGCTTGCCTATATCAACGGCTACGATGATCCCGCGATTATTGCTGGACAGGGAACGATGGGCCTCGAGATCGTTGAGCAAATTCCCGATCTCGAGGCCGTAGTTGTTCCCGTGGGCGGAGCCGGTTTGCTCGCTGGTGTTTCCTTGGCCGTGAAAACCTTGCGACCGCACGCGAAAGTTGTCGCTGTTGAAGCGGAGAACGTAGCGAGCTTTTCAGCCGCGCTTGAAGCGGACAAACCGATCAAGATCGCGATGCTCCCGACGCTCGCAGATGGGCTTGCCATTCCGCAGGTCGGCACAAATGCGTTCCAAATTGCGAGACCACTCGTCGACCTGACTGTCACTGTAAGCGAAGAACAAATCGCTCTGTCAATTCTCCGTCTGGTTGAGCTGGAAAAAAGCGTCCTTGAAGGAGCCGCTGCTACGCCACTGGCCGCGTGCGTGTCCGGAAAGTTAGAAGAACTCGCCGGCAGGCGAGTGGTTCTGTTGCTTTGCGGTGGGAACATTGATCCCAACGTTCTCAGTCGGGTAATTGAACGGGGCCTGGTGGCGGATGGCAGACTTGGCCGGTTCACCGCTGTCATCAGCGATCGACCCGGTGGACTTGCCGATCTGGCGGCGCAGATTGCATCGACAGGAGCAAGTGTTAAGCAAGTCGTACACGACCGCGCCTTCGCCAGCCCGGATGTCTCGGCTGTGAACGTTCTTTGCACAGTCGAAACTCGAGACCATCAACACCTGGCAGAGCTACGCGCGCTATTGAAAAGCCGCGGCGTGGAAATTCACGACGTGACGTAAATGGTAGGGGGTTCATCGAACTGTCCAGGCGATTGAGGTCAATCGCCCCTAGCTTAGCCCGACTTGAAGCGCGATTCGCTTTCCGTAGTCTGCTCCCATGCAACGGCGTGATAAAATAATCGATCCGAATTCCTTCGCGCGCCGCCACATTGGCCCGAATGAAGACGAAGTGCGCGCAATGCTGCGTGAGGTCGGCTTCGAAAGTCTCGATTCCCTTGTAGAAGCCGCCGTTCCGAAGAATATCCGGCTGGATCGAGAACTGAACCTGCCGGAACCGAAATCGGAGATGGAAGCACTGGCTGAGCTCCGGGCAATTTCCAGAAAAAACAAGATCGCGCACTCGTTCATCGGGTGTGGCTATTCCGATTGCATTACGCCGCCCGTCATTCAGCGAAACATTCTCGAGAACCCGGGTTGGTACACCGCTTACACACCCTATCAGGCTGAACTCGCACAGGGCCGGCTTGAAGCGCTCCTCAACTTTCAAACCATGATAACCGACTTAACGGGGCTCGAGATTGCCAATGCCTCGCTGCTTGATGAAGCCACTGCCGCCGCTGAAGCAATGGCGCTTTGTCAAGCGGTCGTTCCGAACCGTAAAACGTTCTTTGTCGCCGACAATTGTCACCCTCAAACGACCGCCGTTGTGCAGACACGGGCGAAACCGCTTGGGATTACAATTAAGACCGGTAATTATTCGCGTTTCAAATTCGACGACACTGTTTTCGGTGCGCTAGTCCAATATCCTGCCACTGATGGCGCGATTTACGACTACACGGATTTCATTAAGCAGGCGCATGACGCCGGCGCGCCGGTGGTGGTCGCAGCCGATATCCTGGCGCTGACACTACTGAAACCGCCAGGAGAATTTGGCGCCGATGTTGCGGTTGGTAATACGCAACGATTCGGCGTTCCGCTCGGGTTCGGCGGTCCACACGCGGCATACTTCGCCACGCGCGACCAATACAAACGCCACATGCCCGGCCGGCTTGTGGGCGTTTCACACGATGCGGAAGGTCGCCCCGCCTATCGACTCGCTCTACAAACACGCGAGCAACACATCCGCCGCGACAAGGCGACGAGTAACATCTGCACGGCGCAGGTGCTTCTGGCTGTTATCGCTTCGATGTATGCCGTTTATCACGGCCCAAGGGGTCTGCGGGCAATCGCCGAACGGGTTCATCGCCTAACGAGTCAACTTGCGGATGGCCTGCGCACGCTCGGCTTGAAAATCACGCGCGAAAATTTCTTCGACACTATCCGCGTCGAAGTCGAGTCAAGTGCTCTCACCTTGGAACACGCGCAAAAAGCAGATTGCGACTTGCGCGCGCTGGATCCGCACGCAGTCGGCATTTCGTTCGACGAAACCACGACTCCTCGGGACCTCGAGCTGTTAATGTCGATCTTTCGCGGCACAACCGTGCGCGATTTTGCCGATAACGATCTGGGAGAGCCACCAATCCGAATTCCGCAATCCATAATCCGTACTTCGGAATTTCTCACTCACCCTGTCTTCAACACTCACGAGACCGAGACCGAAATGCTGCGTTATCTCAAGAAGCTCGAATCGCGTGATCTTTCGCTGACTACCTCGATGATCCCGCTTGGTTCGTGCACGATGAAATTGAACGCAACCGCGGAAATGTTTCCCATATCGTGGCCGGAAATTTCCAAGCTGCATCCGTTCGCCCCCACGGAACAAACCATCGGTTATGCAGAGATGTGTGAACTGCTCGAAGACTGGCTTGCCGAAATCACCGGATTCGATGCGATTTCATTGCAACCCAATGCTGGATCGCAGGGCGAATTCGCGGGTCTACTGGCGATCCGCGAGTATCACGCTTCGCGTAACGAAGGGCAGCGAAATGTTTGTCTCATCCCGACCTCTGCCCACGGCACTAACCCAGCCAGCGCGACCATGGCTGGTTTCAAGGTTGTCTCTATCGCCTGTTTAAAAGATGGAGATATCGATCTTGCCGATCTGCGCGCAAAGGCAGATGAACACGCTCGCGACCTCGCGGCGCTGATGGTCACGTATCCTTCTACGCATGGCGTTTTTGAGCCTACGATTCGCGAAATTTGCGACATCGTGCACTCGCATGGTGGCCAGGTTTACATGGACGGCGCAAACCTCAACGCACAAGTCGGCCTTTGCCGCCCGGGTGATTACGGCGCAGACGTTTGTCATCTAAATCTGCACAAAACATTTTGCATTCCCCACGGTGGCGGCGGCCCGGGCGTGGGCCCTATTGGTGTGGCGAAGCATCTCGCGCCATATCTTCCGCGAGAATTCATTCTCGACCCTGAGACCGGTGGGATCCTGTTCGGCGAGGGTGAACATGGCAAGCGCCCGCCAAGCAGGGACGACTCCGATTACCGTCACGGCGGAGGAAAAGGCGGTAATGTGGCTGCCGCGCCCTACGGCAGTGCCAGCATTCTAACAATTACGTGGATGTACATCCGCATGATGGGCGCGAACGGATTGAAACGAGCAAGCGAGGTCGCGATCCTAAATGCGAATTACATGGCGAAGCGACTCGATCCCTATTTTCCCGTACTTTTCAAAGGCAAGCGCGGACTCGTTGCGCACGAGTGCATCGTGGATCTTCGCCAATGGAAAAGCGCAGGAATCGAGGTGGAAGATGTAGCAAAACGGTTGATGGACTACGGCTTTCATGCGCCGACGGTTTCATGGCCCGTCGCCGGGACGATGATGATCGAGCCAACCGAGAGCGAACCAAAACACGAGCTCGACCGTTTTTGCGACGCAATGATCTCAATCCATGAAGAAATCGAAGCGGTTGCAAAGGGGAAAATGGATCGGGTTAACAATACGTTGAAGAACGCCCCCCACACCGCGCGACAAATCGCATCCGGAAATTGGGACCGCCCTTACACGCGCGAACAAGCAGCTTTCCCCGCGCCGTGGACGCACGAACACAAATTCTGGCCGACCGTCGCCAGAATCGACAACGTCTATGGTGATCGAAATCTCTTCTGCTCCTGCCCGCCAGTCGAGGAATTCGAATCCTGAGTCAGTCGTTATCCTTCTGGCGCAAGTTCAGGAGCGGCGACCACGCGCGTGGGAACCAGCCGTAAACCCGGGCCGCTTGTTTCTGGAGCCGTCGCAGGGCCAGCTTCGTGATACTCGGCATCGCTGTTGACCTGCCAGAGATCGTAAAGTTTTGCGTCGGCGAGAATATTTTCGACGCACAACATCGCCGTCATCATGGCGTGGTCCTGATTGTTGTACTTGTGCATGCCGTTGCGACCGACGAGGTGAAGATTCGGATATTGGGTCTCAAGTTCCTGACGGATCGCCGCGACATGCCGCGCGTAATCGTCGTCATAAACGGGGTACGCCTTTTTCTGGCGCACGACGCAGCCGTCTATGAAGTCCCCTTCCTTCGATAACCCAATCTCAACAAGTTCGCGCTTCGCGAGTTCAATTAGATCGCGATCGCTCGAATCCCAGAGGCCATCGTGCTCAAAGCAGAAATATTCGAGACCGTAACAGACCTTATCCGGCTCGGGCACCATCTCCGGCGACCAGGAGCGGAAGTTTTGGACGCGACCAACTTTGACACTTGGATCGTGAATGTAGATCCAGTTGTCATCAAACATGCGTCGATCTTTCAATATCAGCATCACGGTGAGGAAATCGCGGTATTTGAGGCTTTGGGCAGCGTGCTTTATCCGCTCACTCACGCTGGGTGACAAACCACACATGAGCTCCCGCATCGGCGCGGACGAAATGACGTGTTCTGCTTCGATTGCTTGCAGATCACCTTGTCGATCTTTGTATGCCACCGTCCAATTGCCAGAGGTTTCATCATAAGAACAGCGAGTTACCCTGCAGCCCATCTCCAGCCTGCCACCCAATGCCGTCATCTTTTCCGCGCATGCCTCCCACATCATGCCAGGACCTCTCCGCGGATAGCGAAACGAATTGATCAGTGTCTTAATTACTTTTGTGCGGTCTCCGTTATAACGCTGCGGAATCAGAGCATTCTTAATGGCACTGCCGAGCGAAAGTCCTTTGATGCGCTGCGCCGCCCAGTCTGCGGAAATTTCCCTGCAACTCATCCCCCAAACTTTTTCAGTGTAACTCTTGAAGAATGTGTTGAAGAGGCGTTTTCCGAATTGATTGCTTACCCAGTCTTCGAAATTGCGCGGGTGGCGCACGGGGACCAAGCACGCTTTCATCCACGAAAGAACACAGAGCGCAGACCTGAAGATGCCCAGCTTGAGTAACGCTTCGAACGGTTTCAACGGATAAGAGAAAAATTTGCCGTCGTAAAAAATGCGCGAGGAACGCGGTCGGACGAGCATGTCGTTAGGCAGAATCTCGGCCCAGAGGTCTTCGACTGCCTTGGATTTGGAAAAGAAACGGTGTCCACCGATGTCGAAGTGAAAACCCTTGTAGGTGACCGTCCTGGAAATTCCGCCGACGTAAACGGGATCGGCTTCCAGGACAACCAGATCGACTTCCTCCTTTGACAGAAGATACCCGGCCGTTAACCCTGCCGGGCCTCCACCGATAATGACGACTCTTGTTTTCATCTTCTTCTATGCAACCCAGTTGCCTCGCGTGAAATTCCATACGTACCAGCCCTGTACGCACAACCCAGCGGCGCTAAGCAGCGCCACTGCCGCGATGCCGAACGCCCTAACGAGCACTGGCGTCCTTTGAAACTGACGCAGAAAATTCAAAAGCGCCAGCACGATCAGTGCGTGCACTGAAAATTCGTAGCGGAGCATGCTTTCCATATCCACGCAGGCCACTCCGCTGACGGAGAGATAATAGATCACAAAGGCGCAGAAATAGATGCCAGCGCGAATCGGCAAACTGGCCGACCTACGAATCGACAGTTCGCAAAGGACGATACCAATAAAAAGCACGGCGCCCAACGTCATCGACATTTGGCTCGCCTCCGTCGGATCGTTCAGCGCCGGGACGAACCAGCGATAGCTAGAAGGCCTAAACACCGCCAAATAATCGGGAGCAATTCCCCACCCGGCTGCCTGCGTGAGCATATAAATATCCCAGTGACCCCAGCGCAGTTGAGAATAAGTGAAAAATCCTATTGCGCCCAAGCTTGCCACCAGCGTCAAAGCGATCGCCGGCTTTTCCTTGTGAAACCACGGCCTCGGCTCAACTAAACGGCGCCATCCAGTTTGAAAAACCGAGCGTACCAGCGGAAATGCCGCACATACAATTCCGACAATCCGCGTTGCCGACATGACGATACCGTGTATGACCGCCCAGAATTTCGCGTATCGCCCTTCCGCAGTGCTCCAATAAATAAAACCAAGCAGCGCCATTAAAAACAGCGACTCTGAGTAGGCGGCAATCAGAAAGAATGCTGCAGGATGGGCGGCGATTAATAATACGCCGCAAATTTGTAGCGCAGGCGAAATATTCCACCGCTTACAGAAAAGAAAGAAATAGCTCCAAAAACCCCAGGCAGCGAGTTGAGCAGTGATCAACAGGGCTGTGCCCGTGTCGATGTTAAGTCCATAGCGAAACGCAGCCGCAATGGCAGGATAAGCTGGAAAAAACGCGACATTTGATACTTCCATCACCTTGTGATCGATGGGAGGCACAATGGTTTGGTAACCGCGATCCACGATGTTCATGAACCAATAGCTATCGTGCTGGACTAGCGCGGCGTAGCGCTCCGAAAGGGGCCTTTCTGGCGCAAGGAGGCCAATCGCCATCGCAAGCTGCAGCAATGTAATGATCAGTCCCGCGAGCAAAGGCTTAAGCAGCCGAGCCAAGCGGGTCATTACATCATAATCGCTGCCCGCTGCCCCTTTGTTCGTGAAAGTCTGCCAATCGGATGGACCCGTTCTGTGGCGAGCTTTAGCAGCAGGCAGAGCGCCACCGTTGGGAAGCGCCATAGAAACGGGAAGCATAGAAAGACTGCACGAGCGTGCGGAATTTTCGATAGAAGCAATCTCGGGTCGCATCGTTTTCAAAGTGAGCACGCTGATTTGAGCAGCAGGGTTTGACGGCGAATGCGTCACGTTTATTCGCAATAGCAGCGCTGCCCTTCTGCTCTCTGCCGCGCTTGGCGACTGACGCCGCTCTATTCTACAACGATCAGCGCAACCATCACGGCGCGGAAATCACGAGTGCGATCTCGCCTTTCGGCGGGTGAGCCTGGTAATGCGCAAAAAGTTCACGGGCGGTACCGCGCCGAAATTCCTCGAACTTTTTTGTCAGCTCTCGCGCTATGCAAAGTCGCCGATCCGGCATGACATCAATGCAAGCGGCGAGTGTCTTGATTAGTCGATAAGGCGACTCGAAAAAGATTGCTGTTTCACCCGATTCAGCAGCGGCTCGCAACTCGCGTTCCCGTCGTCCTGCCTTAACCGGCAGAAATCCGCGGAAAGAAAATTTCTCAGTCGAAAATCCGGACCCGACGAGAGCGGTCAGGATCGATGATGGCCCTGGGATGATCGTGAACGAAAGCTCCTGCTGAATGCATTCACGGACAAGACGCAATCCCGGATCGGACAGTCCAGGGGTTCCCGCGTCCGTGATTAGGGCGACGTTTTCGCCCGCCGCGAGACGTTCAACAAGCTCAGCCGTGCGTTTTGCTTCGTTATGTTCGTGATAACTGATGAATGGTTTTTTGATTCCGAAATGTTTCATCAATAGCCCGGAATGCCGTGTGTCTTCGGCCGCGACCAGATCGACTGATTTCAGTACCTCCAGCGCGCGCAAGGTGATGTCGCCCAAATTGCCGATCGGCGTAGCGACCACGTAAAGCATCGCATATTATCGAATCAAAATTGGCCTTACGCTATCGAACGCAGGCAGAAGCTTTGATTTTCGACAAAGCCACCTGTCTGCGGCCCTTGTCTTGATCGCAGAACGTGCCGTCGGTTATCGTGCAGCTTGGCACAAAGCGAATCTGTAGGGGGAGGCGTAAGATGAAGAGAAGCTCTTACCTATTAATACTGGTACCGCTAGCAGTGGTCGGCTGCGCGGAAGAACCAACGCAGCCGCGGTTTGGGTGGGAGGCCACTGGGTACGGCGTCCTGGCGGTTGGATCAGGATTCCAGACCACTGGCAGTAAAAGCAAGCTAATCAATAACTAGTAACCGGGCGCTGCGCCCAGCGTCACCAGCCCAGAACCTTGGCGAAAATTAGCGGCGCGACAATCGTCGCGTCGGATTCGATGATGAATTTCGGTGTATCGATATTCAGTTTGCCCCAGGTGATTTTCTCATTGGGCACTGCGCCGGAGTACGATCCGAAGCTGGTCGTTGAATCGCTAATCTGACAAAAATAGCCCCATTCAGGCACAAGTGTGGTTACAATGTCTTGATTGAGCATGGGCACAACGCAAATGGGGAAATCGCCCGCAATGCCGCCGCCGATCTGAAAGAAGCCAATGGAAGAATTCGCCGACATTCGGCGATACCACTCCGCGAGCGCGATCATGTATTCAATGCCGGAGCGAACCGTATGCACATCGCTGATCGAACCCGTTAGGCAGCGCGCGGCATAAATATTTCCCAACGTCGAATCCTCCCAACCTGGTACAAAAATCGGAAGGTCCTTGTGCGCCGCGGCGATCATCCAACTATCGGCCGGGTCGATCTCATAAAATTTCTTCAGCCGACATTCTCTTAGTACCTTAAAAAGAAATTCGTGCGGGAAAGCGCGCTCTTTTCTCTTAGCGGCGGCGATCCAGTCGTTTATTACGACTCTCTCGATTCGACGAATGGCTTCCTCTTCCGGGATGCACGTATCGGTCACTCGATTCAGATGGCGCCGCAAAAGCTCTTCCTCGTCTTGCGCAGTCAATTCGCGATAACGAGGAATCCGTTCGTACTGGCTGCGTGCAACGAGGTTGAAAAGGTCCTCCTCGAGGTTTGCTCCCGTGCAGGTAATTGCGTGCACTTTGTCCTGCCGAATCATTTCGGCGAGAGAAAGGCCTAGTTCAGCAGTACTCATTGCCCCGGCAAGCGTAATCATCATTTTTCCGCCGCGATCCAGATGCGAGATGTACGCATCGGCTGCGTCTTTCAAAGCTGCCGCATTGAAGTGACGGAAATGCCGCTCAATGAACTGGCTAATGCTGCCCATCTTCACTTCATCAACTCTTCCGGTCTGTGTTCTCGATTTGATGCAAAACTTATACCGCGATGGTCAAGCGTTAATCACACTTTTTTCTTGAAACCTCTCAGGGCATAGCCGCAAGAATTCGTGACGCCAGGATATCTGGCATTATACCGAAAAAGAGAATTGCCGCAGCAAGTACGGTCACCGTAATTTGTTGCAGCAAATCGGACGAAACGTGATCGAGCGCCGGGGCCGTACGCGAGGGCCGGTCAACGAAAATCGCTTTCAGCACGATCAGGTAATAATAGAGCGAGACAAAGCTGCCAAAGAGCGCCAGCGCAACCAACCAGAGCAGGTCATGATTTCCACCGGAACGCAGCGCGGCGCTGAACAGGTAAAACTTCCCGAAAAATCCGGCCAACGGCGGTATGCCTGCCAGAGAAAACATGAAAATGGCCATGCACCCGGCTAACAGCGGCGACCGCGCGGCCAGTCCAGAAAAATTTTCAAGATCGTCGCCACCACTTTCGCTGCGCACGACTGCAACGACTCCGAACG
The DNA here is from genome assembly GCA_035472675.1 of Candidatus Dormiibacterota bacterium. Classification (GTDB taxonomy): domain Bacteria; phylum Verrucomicrobiota; class Verrucomicrobiia; order Chthoniobacterales; family UBA10450; genus Udaeobacter. Next base: position 26,796 of record DATIOX010000006.1, on the reverse strand, counting down.
CACCGACGAGTGTGATCGCGTAAATAACCGCGTAGAAAAGCGTCGCCGAAAATCCGTCACGGCCTCCGGCCACAAGTCCAAGCAGCGTATAGCCAGCATGGGCGACAGCGGAGTACGCGAGGAGCCGCCGAACATTGGTCTGTGCCAGCGCGACGAGGTTGCCAATCAAAATCGACAAAGCAGCAAGCACGGCGAGAATCGGCGACCAACCCGCAGCCATCGCGTGCCATGCTGAACTCCCATGCATCGGTCCAAAGCCCACCAGCACGATCTTTCCAAGCACGACGAAGGAGGCAACCTTTGAACCCGAGGCAATAAACGCTGCGCTCGGAATGGGTGCTCCCTGATATGCATCAGGCGCCCACAAGTGAAACGGTGCAGCAGCGATTTTGAACGCAAAGCCTATGAGCGTCATAATGATTCCGGTCGCAAGCAAAGGCTGCGCCGGCACCCCCGCCAGTTTTTCCGAGATAACAGCGAGACCGGTGCTTCCCGACATGCCGTAAATCAAACTGATTCCGAAAAGCGTAAACGCGCTGGAGGTACTGCCGAAGAGAAAGTATTTCAGACCTGCTTCCGCGGATCGCACATCGGTCTTGTCGAACGCAGCCATCACGTAAAGGGAAAGGCCCAGGAGTTCGAGCCCAATAAAAATCATCAGCAACTCTTCACTTCCAACGAGCAGCATCAGACCGACCGTCGCCAAAAGAATAATCGCCAGGTATTCGCCCGGATGACGCAGCGATTTTTCAGATCGCGCGAGACAGACCGTGAAAAAAGCGAGCACGAGGCAAATGATTTTGAAAAGGGACGTGAGGGGTGTGATTACAAGCATCCCGCCGAAACGGCTCACATTGCGCGGTAACATGAGCACTGCGGCGATTGCGATGACGACCCCGAGAGCGGCAGCCAACGAGCACCAACCGGTAGTGGCAGCCGCGCTAGGCGCCCTGGCTGGCGGTTTCGCAGACGACACGCCTGCCACGGCAGTGCCCCGCCTGCTTGTAAGCCCAATCGCGAGCACGACGAGGGCGCTAATCACGACAACGGCTTCAGGGGACGCAAGCTTGAGCAGTTCCAGATACGACATCGTTGAAGCCAGGGATTTCATTTTAGAAATCTCATTGCTTCCACTGCCGGCATGATGCGATCGAGTAGAACTTTGGGATAAAGTCCGACCGCAAGCGTAGCGAACATGAGCAAACAAGAGCCGCACTTTTCAGCGAGCGTGATCGATTGTTCCTTCCAGTCGGTGTCTGTAGAAACACGGCCTGTCTGCACGCGCACCCCACCGAAAAATGATTTCACGAGCGCGCGCAGGGTGAAAGCCGCTACCAGGACCATGCCAAGGCCGGTAATCCAAACCGCGATCGGGTAGGTTTTCCATGCGCCAATCAGAATCGTAATTTCCGCTGCGAATCCACTGAAACCTGGGATCCCCATCGATGCGGCGGAAGCGATTACGAACGTGAACGCAGCGAAGGGCAGAGCGCGACTGAGATTCATTCCAGATAAGGCATCAAGCTCGCGGGTATGAGTGCGTCGATAGAGCATTCGTCCCGCAACGGCGAAGAGCAGCGCCGCGATCACTCCGTGGGAAAACATTTGCAGTACTGCTCCAGAAATACCGAGCGCGTTTGCCGTAGCCAGACCAAGCAACACGAAACCCATATGACTCACGCTCGAATAACCAATCACGAATTTCAGGTCACGTTGGCGCAGAGCCACCGCCGCCGCGTAAACAATTCCGATCACGGCCACGGTGGCGATCCATTTGCTCCATATCTGGAATCCTTCTGGAAAGACATTCATCGCGACGCGCAGTCCCGCATAGGAGCCCAGTTTCATCACGATTCCGGCAAGCAACATCGACCCTGCGGTGGGCGCCGCGACATGGCCTGTCGGAGCCCAGGTATGCAATGGCCAGATGCCGGCAAGCACAGCGAAGCCGAGGAACAGCACAGGAAAGGCCCATGATTGCAGCTGAGGATTGAAGTGGAATTGCGCCAGTTGATTCAGATCCAGGGAGCCGGCTGTCACGTAGGCGACAAGGATCCCGGCGAAAACGAGCATTCCACCGAAGAACGAGTAGAGTGTCAGCTTCATCGCGCCGTACTCCTTGTTAGTCGATCCGAAGATGGCGATGAGAAAATACTTCGGCACGATGACCAGTTCGTAGAATGCGAAGAACAAGAACAGATCGGCACTGAGGAAAACGCCGTAGCAACCACCCACAACCAGCAGCAACCAAAAGAAAAATTCGCGCTGTCGATGATCGACATCCCATGAAAACAACACGGTGCTTACGGCGGAGGTGCCAGTAACAAGAACCATCGTGAGGCTCACGCCATCAATGGCGAGATGGTAATTCATCCCAAGCGGTGGCACCCAGGGCACACTTACGATCGTTGTGAAGTGCGCGAGATCCGCAATTGGCATCCGGAAAAATGCAACCATTCCCAAGACCAAACCGGCGAGGGTTGTAAGCAGCGCAATCCAGCGCGCAAAAACACTCGGTAGAAGCAACAGCACGACTCCGCCTGTGAACGTGAGATAAATCGTCCAGGCGATCATGCGCGTTTATGCGTTCGATAACGCGCCGCCTCTTCTCGAACATGAAATCCAATTTCGCGCTGCGGTTTTGCAGGTGGCGCCATCAACTGCCGGATCGCCTCGAGAATCGCGGCGATTTCCGAATCATGCTTATCGATGCGCCGTTCGAGTTCCGAAAACTTCCGAGCAAGTTCGCGATTTGCTTCCAGCGCCCGGCGCAGCTGCACAAAAGCCCGCATGATGGCGATGTTCATTTTCACTGCGGACTGGCTGTTCAGGACGCTTGAGAGCATTGCGACACCTTGCTCGGTGAACGCATATGGGCGATAGCGTTTTCCTCGATGCTTGCCTGAACTCATCACAATTTGTGATGAGTTTGAGACATCATGTCCCGCTACGGAGGGCGTCACAACCTGTGATAGCTTCTCCGCTTCTTCACTAGTGAGCTGAAACATGAAATCCGCTGGAAAGCGATCCGCATTGCGTCGCACGGCCTGATTAAGTATCCGAGTTTCTACGTCGTAGAGAGCGGCGAGATCAAAATCGAGCAAGACCTTTTCGCCGCGAAAATGCCGAATCCGTAGCGCGATCTGCTCAGCAGGAATGATCTCTTTGCTCATTCGTTGCGAACCTTAACCAAGCAGACGCGCCATTTGAACGACGGTCGTGTTGAAAATGTTGAACATGAATTGCGGCGCGACGCCGACGGCGAACATGAGCAGTGTCATAGGAATGATCGCAATCTTTTCCCTCGGCAAAAGATCCGGAAAAGCGCTGCAGCTTTCTGCCAGCGGCCCACTGAAAAGCGCTTGCATCGCGCGCATGAAAACGATCGCTGTAACAAGGAGGCCAATCACTGCAATGGCCGTGAAGGACGCGGCGATGGCAAACGAACCTTTGAAGATCAGAAACTCGCCGATGAAACCATTTAGCCCCGGCAAGCCTAGTGACGAAAACATGGCGACGCTCATCCAGCCACACAGGAGAGGCGTCCGCTGCATCAATCCTCCGAAGTCACCAATGCCACGCAATCCGCGACGCTGCTCAAGCAGACCGACCAGGTAAAACAATGCGGCTGCAGTGATCCCGTGATTGAAGATCTGCATGAACACACCGCTCAACGCCGCCTGCGTGTCGATCGCAGCACCAAGGGGCGAGGCAGCGACTGCGAACAAACCGAGCATGCAGTAACCGAGATGGTTGACCGACAAGTACGCTACCATTCGTTTCAAATCGGACTGGGCCCATGCTGCCAGTGGAGCGAATACAATCGAGCAGATCGCGAGCGCCAGCAGCCAGGGTCCGAGGAGTCTGATTTCGTTTGGAAAAAGCGGAAGCAACAGGCGTACGAAACCGTAAACGCCCATTTTCGAAAGCACGCCGGTCAACACCATCGCGACTCCTGTCGGCGCGTTTTCATACGCGTCGGGCAGCCAGGTGTGAAATGGGAACAGTGGCACTTTGACCGCGAGTCCAAGGAAGATTCCCGCAAAAGCAAGCCAGGCCAGGTTACCCCTAAGCAATCCGTTTTTGCCCAAGCCAGCAAGCGTGGCAAAATCGAAGGAGCCCCGGGCCAGATAAATTCCGAGAAATCCCAGCAGCATTGCCACGCTTCCAAGAAACGTGTAGAGGAAAAACTTCGTTGCAGCGCGATCGCGATTTTCTCCTCCCCAGATTTTGATAAGCAGGAACGCGGGAATCAGGCTCATTTCGTAAAAGAGAAACCAGAGGATAAAGTTCTGCGCCGTGAACGTGCCGTAGAGCGCGGATTGCATAATCAACATCAGCGCGCAAAAGCCGCGATCCATCCTCTGCGCGAGAAATGCGAAAGGAATGATGAGCGAGGTAAGTAACACAAGGAGCAGGCTCAAACCGTCGATCCCGAGCAAGTATTCGGCTCCAATTGCGGGAATCCATGTGTGCCGTTCGACCAATTGAAGGCCGGCAGCCCAAATATCGAAGTGCCGCCACAACACCAATGCGTCAAGCGCTGCCAGTGCGTTAAACAACAATGCGATCGGACGCGCATTTCTCGCGGGGGCTGTAAAGAGCACAAGCGCGCCCACCAGCGGAACCATGATGAGCGCGCTGATTAAGCCAACCATGCGTAGAAAAGCAATAGCGCCAGCGCACCGATGGCGATGACGCTTAGGTATCTTTGGATTTGTCCCGAGTGCGCTACGGACATCAGGCGACCCAGAGCGCGGGTGCCAACAGCGGTCTCATCGACTCCAGCATTGATGCCGCGCTCATCAACACTGGTCGTGAAAATTCCGAGCAGTTGACCGATCGCGCCGAATCCGCGCACCAGGCGATCCCAGAAATGACGATCCATCCAGTCGGACAAACGCGCGCTCATCCAGCTGAACGCGATGATCGTGCGAGCATAAAGTTCGTCGATCCACATTTTATTTTCGAGGAATCGAAACAATTGGGGTTGCGCGAATTCGAGCGGATCAGTGTCGGCGGGGCGCTGTCGATCTTGCGCGCCGGCTTTGCTATACATCCAGATGCCCAGAGCGAAGCCCGCGCCCACAAGAACTAGCGAAAGAAAAAGCGTCGGCTGAATTAGGCGCACAAGCTCAACGCGTGCGGCGGTACCTGTTAGATAGTCATGCAGCCAGGGCCATGCTGGCGTTAGCACGATACTGAACAGGATCGCGCAAATCGCGAGTGCGATGAGCGGCATCGTCATGACTCGCGGGCTTTCATGGGCGTGCTGAGCGGCAGCACGCCGATCACCAAAGAAGACGTAGATGATTTGCCGCGTCATGTAGAGCGCGGTGAGGACGACGCCGATCAGCAGAAAATAATAAGGCAAGCGAGAAGCCTGCCAATGTGCGGTCACATGCAGTATTTCCTCCTTCGTCCAACCACCGGAAAAGAAGAGCGGCACACCGCTCAAAGTCATCATACCGATGGCATAAGTTAAAAACGTGATTGGCATGAGCCGGCGCAGTCCGCCCATTTTCCGAATGTCCTGTTCGCCGTGGCAACCGTGAATGACCGAGCCCGCGCCCAGAAACAGCAGCGCCTTGAAAAAACCGTGCGCCAGCAGATGCATTATCCCGGCGGCGACGCCACCCACGCCGAGCGAAACCATCATCAAACCGAGTTGAGAAACAGTCGAATACGCAAGGATGCGTTTGATGTCGGCCTGCGCTATCGCGATAAAAGCGGCCATTAATGCCGTGGTGACTCCAATCCACACGACGACCGTTAGCGACGATGTTATTCCGTTGATCGCGCCTAACGAGAAGACCGGATACACGCGAGCGACCAGAAACACGCCGGCAGCAACCATCGTTGCGGCATGGATCAGTGCGCTGACTGGAGTCGGCCCTTCCATCGCATCCGGCAACCAGACGTGCAGCGGGAATTGCCCCGACTTGCCCACCGCGCCGCAGAAAATAAGCAGCGCAATAAACGTGGCGCTCGCACCGAGCATGGCAAGACCAGCGTTCTCCAGACAACCGTTCCCACCGTCGTAAAAGAGAACCGTGCCGCTGCGGCCGTAAAGCCAGAGCAAGCCAAGAAAAAATCCCAGGTCACCAATGCGAGTAGTAACGAACGCTTTTTTTGCCGCCGCGGCGGCGCTTGGTCGCTGAATCCAAAATCCGATGAGCAAATAGGACGCCAGGCCAACCAACTCCCAGCAGATAAACAGAAGAAGCAAGCTGTTCGAAATAACGAGCCCCAGCATTGCACCGGAGAAAAACGAAAGATAAGCGAAAAAGCGGACGAAATTTTTGTCGCCGTCCATGTAACCAGTGCTGAAGACGAAGATGCAAAGCCCGACCAGCGTGATCATCATCAGCATGACGACCGCGAGCGGATCGAGAAGCCATCCCAGACGCAGCGCATGGTCGCCGAATGTGAACCAGGTGAAATTCTGAACGGCGCGGAATCCGGGTATTTGCAGCGTCGGGAGGAACGCGAGGAATGACATTACGAGCGCGGCGATCTGTCCAGCGACCGCGAGTACAGCTGCGCTTTTGTGCCGCCCGTTCGGCAGGCTCAAAATTACTAACGAAGCCGCGAGCGGCACGGCGGGGATCAACCAGAGATGATCGATGATCCAGCGACTCATCCTTTGAGCTGGTTCAGGTGATCGACGTTTGTTGTGCGGTAGTGCCGATAGACAGCAATTACGAGCGCAAGACCGACCGCGGCTTCAGCGGCGGCAATGGCGATTGAGAAAATCGCGATCATAACACCGGTCGGTGTCTGCGATTGCGGGCTAAAGCGCCAGAACGCAATGAAATTGAGGTTCGCTGCGGCAATCATCATCTCAATCCCAATTAGAATAAAGATGGCGTGACGACGGCTCAGGGCCGCAAGGAGACCAATACTAAAAAGGGCCGCGGAGATAACAAGAAACAGCTGAAGTGTTGGGGTCATAGCTAAGCGTTACAAAAGTTAAAAGAGTTACATTGTTAAAAAGGAAACTTGCGAGTTTGCAGACATAACGTTGCAACCTTTGTAACTCTTCTGACCTTCTTTATCGCTTCTCCTCCATTACGAGAACGAGTGCGCCGATCAATGCAGCGGTGAGAAGCAGCCCCACGCATTGCAATGGCCAGACATAACTGGTCATCAACGCTTCACCGATTCGTTTAACAGTCACTGCTCGGATATGTGGGGCAACAGCAGCAACTGATTGCGTCTTAAGAATTGCCCACGTCAAACCGCCGAAGACAGCAACCGCCAGGAATGCGCCGCCCCAATTAGCAGCGCGGTCTTTTCCAACGTCACGCCGTGTCAGAAGAATCGTAAAAACAATAAGTACCGCAACCGCACCGATGTAGACGAATACCACCACCAAGCCGACAAATTCCGCGCCCAGCAGAAAGAAAAATGCGGCCACGCCGACAACCGCGACAGCAAAACTCAGCGTAGCGTGCATGAGCTTTTGCAGCGTGGCAGCGGCCAGCGCAGCTGCCAATGTCAGGATAGCGATGATGACGGCCGCGGAGCTGCTCATTCGGCGAAACGGTAAACGCGTGGCGCAAATTTTCTTTGCGTGTCGAGCAACATCGACAGGGCGGTGTAAACGATCGCGATCACCAGAAGCGACCAAAGCCATCCGCGCAAGCCGCGACCTGCATAATGCCAGACAGCCGCTGCGATGACGCAGGTAAAAGACATTGGCAATATGAATTTCCAGGCAAAATTCATGATCTGATCAACTCGCGTGCGCGGCAACGTCCCACGAAGCCAGATGTAAACGAAGAGTAGGGCGCTCAGCTTCGCGAAGAACCAGATGTAGGACGGAATAACTTCCAGGACAGATACGGGCGAATGCCAGCCACCGAGAAACAACGTCGCGGCGAGCCCGGTGATGGCGAACATCCCGATGTATTCCGCCATGAAGAACGTTGCATATTTGAAACCGGAATATTCGGTCATGTGGCCGGCGACAATTTCCGATTCACCTTCCGGCACATCGAATGGAGTGCGATTCGATTCCACAAGACCGGATACAAAAAACAGAATGAACGCAGTTGCACCCCACGGCGTGAAGACAAACCAGCGCGGCACGAAGCCAAATGTGTATCCAGCCTGCGCAGCGACAATCCTGTCGGGTGTAAGCGAGCCCACCACCATCACCACTGGGAGCACGGTAATAATGAGAGGCAGTTCGTAGCTGATCATTTGAGCGATGGCGCGCATTGCGCCGAGCATCGAGAATTTGTTATTGCTTCCCCATCCGGCCATGAAGACCGCAAGCTCCGTTGTCGATCCAACCGCAAAGAAAAACAAGATTCCGCCATCGATCGTAAACGGAGTCATGTTCCGGCCATAAGGAATCACTGCAAGGGCAAGAATCGCCGCGGCAGCAATGAGAATTGGCGCCAGGAAGTGCACGATCTTGTCCGCGCGCGCCGGGACGATGTCTTCCTTTATCAACATTTTGATGCCATCAGCCACTGGCTGCAAAAGCCCGAACGGCCCAACGCGATTAGGGCCATAGCGATTTTGTATCCGGCCGAGAATCTTCCGCTCCAGTACCGACATCAGCGCGAACAGCGTCAGAAATACTCCGAGGAGCGCGAAAATATTAATCAAACTCGACGCGATCTGGATCACCCAGCTAGGGGCGGCGGCCAGCCATGTCAGCAACCAGTGCTTGGCGTAAACGAAGATTTGGTCGACAGACTGGCTCACTTTCGATGAAGAAAAGCGATGATTGCCCGGTTAATCAAGACAGAACGCGCGAATGATTTCACTTTGAAACCGCCTCATGCTCGTTATTTGCCCTGATTGCGCAGAGCGCTTTTAGCTTTGCAGCAAGCTTCTACCGCGGTACGTTCGGCATGCGCCATGCGAACGCTGGTCTTGTTTATCGCCACTCTTGTGGCGAGTGCCCGTTTGATCCAGGGAGAGATCAAGACTCCGGAGAATGCCCCGATTGAAATCACTTCTACGGGGGAAACGACATATGAAAACGGACTGGCCACGGCACGCGATAACGTAGCGATTCACATTGGCAACACAGACATTTACGCCGATTACGCGCAATACAATCCCGCTACGCACGACGTGGAGTTGAGAGGCCACGTTCGAATCTATCGAGATGTAAGCCTGTACATCGCCGAGAGTGGCGTTTACAATACTGAGACTAAAAAGCTCAGGGCGATCACTGGGCGAACCGAGTCACAACCTTATTTCCTAACTGGCGCCCATGTGACGTCAATTTCTGACAACGGTTATCTGATACAGGATGGAACTTTTAGCACGCACGATTCGCCGAAGGCAGACTTCCGTCTCCACGCCCGAAAGATTCGTGTTTACGAAGGCGATCGCGTGATTTTTGTGAATGTGACCGCATACGTTGGAAAGGTGCCGATCTTTTGGTGGCCTTACTTGTATCAATCGCTGGACCGAGAGTTTAGTTTTACTGTTTCACCAGCGTACTACAGTACCTGGGGGCCATCGCTTTTGACTCAGGTGACGTTCCCGATTACCGACAACATCGAGGCGCGCCTCAGGCTGAATTACTATGGTCGTCGTGGCCCGGCGATCGGCTTTGAGCCGATTATTAATTATGGGAAAGACGAAAGCAGTACGGCGAAGCTGAAAACCTTTTTTATTCAAGACCAAAACCCTGACATAAATGAAACCAACATTCGGCGCCAGGACGTTTCTGCCAGCCGATACCGACTCAGCTTGGAAGACACGACGAACTTTACTGATGACATCTATGGCATCGCCAATATCACCAAGCTTAGCGATCAGTTCGTCATGCAGGACTTCTTCCAGGGTGAGTTTCGCATCGATCCGGTTCCGGATAACGTGATCGCGCTGGCAAAGACAGATTCTTTTTATACCCTGACGGGCATTGAGCGTTTTCAGGCGAATCAGTTTTTCACTACAACAGAACGTTCGCCGGAAGTCGTATTGGACATCAAACGCCATGGGCTTTTTGGCGGACCCATTTTTTATGAAGGCGAAACCGGCTTTGCCAATTTACGGCTACAATTCCCGGAGGGTTCAGGTTTCCAGAATTATGGCACAGATCGTCTCGATACCTTCCATCAACTAACTTTTCCAAACACTTACTTTGGGTGGCTTTCCATCGTGCCCCGGGTTGGCTATCGCGGCACTTATTATGGCAAGACATTTGACCTGGGATCGACAACGTTCATACCACCATCAAATCCACTGGTACCTGACTTTATTCTTCCGCCTCCAACACTGGCCAATCCAGTTAAATTCGATGGAGACACATTTCGCTCTGTTTTCGACACAGGTGCAGAAGCTTCATTCAAGATCTCACGTTCATGGGAGAATGTGCAAAGCCGCGCGTTTGGGTTGGACGGACTGATGCACGTTATTCAACCGTTCACGGACTTTTCTTACGTGAAAGAGGATGGGCCTAACCCGACGTCAATTTTGGGGTTCGATCGGTTTCAGCCTTCGACCCAGCCGCGGGCGCTTGACTTTCCGCAGTTCACGACCATCGACTCGATCGCTGATTGGACGGTGTGGCGGGTCGGGGTTCGTAATCGCTTGAAAACGCGCCGAGACGATCAAACGATCACCTGGCTCGAAGTCGATAGCTTCGTTGATGTGCAGTTCGAGAACCCCTACCAACCCACAGATTACTCAAACCTCGTCAACAACATCCGCTTTACACCACTGCCGTGGATGTCACTTTCAGTTAACTCTCAAGTGCCGGCTTTTGCCAAAGGGTTTACGGAAGTCGATACGATCGCGACTGTCCAGCCGCTGGCCAATCTGCAATTTAATGTTGCCCATCGGTATTTGAACGGTAATCCTTTTTTCCAGGATAGCAGTTTGTTCGTTGTCGGTGGATATTATCGCCTCAACGATAATTGGGGCGTTGGAGTTCAGGAACAGTATGAAGCCACGACCGGTCTCCTCGAGGAACAGCGGTATTCTGTTTACCGTGATCTCACCTCCTGGGTGGCCTCGTTTGGGGGAGTCATACGCGATAACTCTGGCGTAAAACAATACGGTCTCCTCTTTACCGTAACGCTCAAGGCTTTTCCAAAATTTGGATTCGATCTGAACTTCGACCCGTATTCCCAGGGAGAATGAACGAAAGCGCGCGAACAATGCCGGACGGCCTGGATTTGTTCGGGCACTTGTGCTGCGGCTAATTCGCCCGCACCATTCCGTCAATCATGGATCTTGCAATCATCGGTTCCGGTTATGTTGGCCTCGTGACGGGTGCCTGTTTCGCCGATGTCGGGCATAACGTCATATGCGTCGATAACGACGCGCAGAAAATCAAGCAACTGCAAGCCGGCGAGGTGCCAATTTATGAACCCGGGCTTGAAGAAATCATTCATCGCAATGTGTCGGCGCACCGGTTGCGTTTTACCGGAAGCATAGAAGACGGTGTAGAGAATTCGCAGATCGTCTTTATCGCCGTTCCTACTCCACAGCAACCGGATGGCGATGTCGATCTTAGCTTTCTGGAGAAAGTCGCTCGTGAAATTGCGGGCGTCTTAAACGATTACCGCGTGATTGTGGACAAGAGCACAGTGCCTGTGAAAACTGGCGAAAAAGTGGCCGAATCAATCAAAAGGTATAACCGCCACGGTGCAGACTTCGACGTGGTCAGTAATCCTGAATTTCTGCGCGAAGGCTGTGCGGTAGCCGATCTAATGCATCCCGACCGCGTCGTGATAGGGGCCCAAAGCGAACACGCGATCGACCTCATGAAGAAAGTTTATGAGCCATTTATGGCGCCGATTCTCGTCACCGATATTAACAGCGCCGAGCTTATCAAGCATTGCGCGAATTCATTTCTGGCGCTGAAAATTTCGTATATCAACGCGGTCTCGGCGATTTGCGAGGCGACCGGCGCCGATGTCGAAAAAGTCGCCGATGGAATCGGGATGGATCACCGAATCGGCCGCGATTTTCTTAACGCGGGAATTGGATACGGCGGTTCCTGTTTTCCCAAAGATATTGCGGCCTTCATCACAATCGCCGAGCGGCTTGGTGTTCCCTTTAATTTGCTGAAGGAAGTACAGCGCATTAACAATGGCCAGAAAGAGCGTTTTCTAAAGGCGATTCGGGAAACGCTGTGGGTGTTGCGAGAAAAGCGAATTGCAGTGTGGGGTCTTACATTTAAACCCGATACGGACGATCTCCGTACGTCTGTCGCAATAGAACTGGTGGCAGATTTGCTTCGCGAAGGAGCACACGTCGTCGCCTACGACCCGAAAGGAATGCAAAAAGCCCGCGCCATCAAAGCGATCGCCGACGCCGAGTTTGCTTCATCGGCCCTTGAAGCAGTGACTGATGCCGAAGCGCTAGTCATCGCCACGGAATGGAACGAATTCGCCAATGTGGACCTCGCGGTGCTAAAAGGAAAAATGAGAACGCCGATTGTCTTCGACGGGCGAAATCTGTTGGACCCTGGAACGATGGGCCGACTGGGCTTTCATTATCATTCGATTGGACGCGCCAGCGTCAAGCCGCAATAACGGTCTTTCCAGAATATGGCGCGGCTTTCTGCTCGCCGAATTGCGCTGAACGCGCTCCGCACGTGGCGAAAAGAAAAGCGATTTGCCGACTCGATTGTCTCAGAGTCTCTCGCGAAGGCGGAGCTCACTGAATCTGATCGTGCGTTTGCTTTTGAACTTTTTTACGGTGTTCTGCGCAATTTAACTTTGCTGGATTTTTGGGCCGGTTGCCTGCGCGCCTCAAGGGTTGATGCCGATCTTCGGGATGTTCTGCGCCTGGGGTTGTATCAGCTTTTCCTCCTCAAGACAGCTCAACATGCTGCAGTGCATGAGACTGTCGAGCTCGTCCCACAGAGACAGCGGCCGATCGTAAATGGCATGCTTCGCGCCGCGATCCGGCGGCACAGCGAGTTGCTTGCGCGTGGAGATGCAGAACCTCTGTTTGTTCGAGCCTCGCATCCGCAATTTCTCGTTCAGCGCTGGCAGCAGCATTTTGGCGCTCAACACGCGGAAGAGCTCTGCAAATGGAACAATCTTCCCGCGCCGATCTACGGACGAATCAATCAACTAAGAATCGACCGCGAAGAGTTCCTCCGGCTTTATCCAGACTCCCGACCGCTGACGCGTAATCCCGAGTTCGTTAGAGTTGATGTGTTGCCGAAGGACGCCGTCAGGCAAGGCCACTACTACATTCAAGATCCAAGCACCGCGATTGCCTGTCAGATTCTGAGTCCCCGGGCGGGAGAAAAGATTCTCGACGCATGCGCCGCTCCAGGGGGAAAAACCGGATACATCGCACAACTAATGGAAAACCGGGGAACAATCGTCGCATGCGATCGCAACCCGCAGCGACTGCAGATCTTGAAAGAGAACATGACGCGCCTGGGCGTTGGGATCGTCCACACCTTTGATCACGGTTGGACACGGGGTCACGTCCCTATGGAGATTGCTTCAATGGCGCCCTTTCACCGTATCCTACTTGATGCGCCTTGCAGCAATACCGGAGTAATTCGACGACGCGTGGATGCCAGGTGGCGATTACAACCAAGCGATTTCCCCCGCATGCAACAGCGGCAGTTCGAAATAATTTGCGCACTCGTCCCGCTATTAAAACCGAAGGGCACACTTGTTTACAGCACCTGCAGTCTTGAGCCGGAAGAGAACGAGCAAGTGGTGCGGCAAGCTCTCAGCAGCGCGTCGGTCCTACGCCTCGAAGAGCAAAAGCATTCCCTTCCCTTTCGAGACAGTCTCGATGGCGCTTTCGCAGCGAAATTTATCCGAAGCGCATAGCATCAGCCGGTTGCGTCCGGCGATGCTGGTGGAATGATAAGAGCCTATGCACGACGCCCGGTTTGATAAACTCGCGAAACTTCTGGTGGAATATTCTATCCGTCTCAAGCGTAATGAAACGGTCCTCATCGAGGCATTCGATATTCCTGACGAAATGACGATCGCGCTGGTACGCGCAGCACGGAAAGCGGGCGGAGTACCATTTGCCCAGACCTATCATGTCCGGGTAAACCGCGCGCTCGCGCTGGAGGCCTCCGACAGACAGCTCAATCTCATAGCAAGTCACGAACTGGCGCGCATGAAAAAAATGGATGCGTATGTCGCAGTGCGAGGCAGCAACAACATCACAGAACTGTCGGATGTGCCGCCGGAGACAATGAAATTAATAGCCAGGAAAATGCGGTCGGTACAGGATCAGCGAGTCAAAAAGACCAAGTGGGTAGTCCTGCGCTGGCCCACACCGTCCATGGCGCAGCTTGCAGGAATGAGCACCGAGGCGTTTGAAGATTTCTATTTCGAAGTCTGCACGCTGGATTATCGGAAGCTTCTGCTGGGCATGAAGGCCCTCCATCGTTTGCTGGAAAAAACGGACCGAGTCGAAATGAAAGGTCCCGGCACTGATCTCCGTTTCAGTATGAAGGGGATTCCGGCCGTGATCTGCGGTGGCGATCGCAATATTCCCGACGGTGAAGTGTTCAGCTGTCCCGTGAGAGATTCAGTCGAAGGCCATGTGACATTTAACGCGCCAAGCATTTATCAGGGAATCGCTTTTGATGGCATTCGTCTCGAATTCAAAAACGGAAGAATAGTTGACGCGACAAGCAACGAGACGAAAAAACTGAACAAGATTCTCGATTCAGATCCGGGCGCACGCTACATCGGCGAATTTTCACTCGGATTTAATCCCCGCATTTTACATCCGATGCGGGACATTTTGTTTGATGAAAAAATCGCCGGCTCGTTTCATTTTACTCCGGGGCAAGCTTACGAAGAAGCAGACAATGGAAACCGAAGCCAGGTGCACTGGGATATGGTAAGCATTCAGCGCCCAGAATACGGCGGAGGAGAAATCTATTTCGACGGTAAGCTGATTCGAAAGAACGGAGCGTTTCTTCCGAAACAACTGCGTTCGCTAAACTGGCGCTGAGCTGCGGAAGCTGTCTTCTTCCGACAAAGAACCTTCGTCTGGTCAGGCTCGCTTTGGCGCGCTAACCGGGTTCAGATGCATCATGCCGATCTCGCCGCCTTCGCCTAGCTCCAGGTTTGCTATCTCAAACATTGGCGCTCCGTCAGCTGGGGACGGTCCGGCACCGGGCAACTGAACAGCCACCTGCTTGGAATTCGAGTTTAGGATGACGGATGCTATTTCGAGAGAGGGCGCAAACTCAAGCGTGGTAATCTGGAATGGCACCGTGATGAGGACAGATGCCCGTCCCTGTCGCGACGGTGTTAGTTGGACTGGTGCAGTCTCCGAATTCGGCACCACCTGTAGTCCCGCGACTGCAAACGACGGCAAGCCACCAGGCGTGGGCCTCTGCTGTTGCGACGGGACCATTCGGATCGTGCCGAGCGCGCCTGAGGCGGGCTGAATCTTTGCCACTTCGAAGCTGACCTGCAAATTCAGAGCCGACTGAGGCTGCTGAGACGGCAACCGCATCGTGACCAGTTTCGATATGGGACGCACCTTGAGGGCGCCCATTTTGAAACTGGGTGTCAACTGCATGGCTGCGATCTCGAACGAGAAAGTAAGCTGCACGGATGTTTGCATCGCGGCGGGAGGTTGTTGCGGTTTGGCCATCGGCGGGGCCGGGGCTTGGTTTACGGGAGCGGTTGGGGTTTGAGTTGTTTCAGGCATGATTGCGGGTGTTGTTGTTTGCGGAAGTATAGGCTCTGCGGAAGCGGCCCTTCGTGGTGAATCAGAGGGTAACGTAGCAGCCCTTGCGAGCACTGGGGTGGGAATCACAGTCGAAACTGTTTGATCGGGCACTGTTGGCTCCAAGTTGATCGATTCAACGGGAAGCTCTGTCAACGTTGTCGCCGCAGGCAATGCGACTTCTACATCTGGTGGGACTTCAGCAGGCTCCTCAGGAAACGATGCGGTTTCCTTCGCTCCATCGAACACGTCGCTCGCCTCATGTGTAGGCCATGTGATTTCGTCAACGCTTTCTGGAATCTCCGCCGTCGATTGCGGCGCTGTCGCAGTGACCTCTGTCAATTCGTTGATCGCTGAAACCCCGGCCATCTCAGCCGTCTGCGGAGTATCCCTATGCAAGCTTTCTCCGTTCTCTGCCGCTTGTTCGACAACTGGCCCGACGAATGCTTCAGCCTCTGATCCCATCGCTGAGCCAATAATCGATACCTCGGGACTTGGCTCTTCCATCTGAGCGGCCGAGTCTCGTGACGGCTTCGCTCTCACGCCTTTCGTCAGATCCAAACCACCACTCAGGTCGCGCGAAGGAACAGCGCTATGTCGCAACGCTAGTTTCGATGCCTTCAATTGTAGCGAAATCTGACGGGGCCCTCCGACAAAGCCGTTGCCTTGCAAAGTCTTCTTTTGCGGCGATGCCGACGCCGCTTTCGGCTCAAACAGAACAGGCGCGGCAGCAGAGGTGGCACCCGAGTAACGTGGCACATCAAAGGCATAACGACGGCGAAGGGTAGGCACGGTCACCCAGGCGAGTACGAGCAGCGCCGCTAAAAGTAGTCCGCCGACAAGCCACATTCTGCCTCTCGCCAGAACGCTGGACGACGCAGCTTTGACAGGCATGACTTCCGCGGCGGGACTCGGGGAAACGCTCGTTTGGGCCACAGCCGCTTGATCAATTTGTTCCTTGGAAGCGGGCGATGTCTGCGGTGACTCAGCGGGTGCCGCCGCAGCCGTGGATTCGCTGCCACCCGATGACAATGCCGACGCCGGCTGCGCAGGCTGGGCAGCTGTTCCAGTACCGGCAATATCCAGTCCAGCACCTGCCGCGTTCACTGTTGAGCCCAAAGCCAGCCCCTGACCCTTGGAGGTGTCACTTTGGCTATTTGCAGCGAAAACCTTGTCCGGAATGGGACTCGGCTCCACCGCTGGACCCCCCTCCGCCTGGGCTGTGTCGAACGCGGGTGTCGGCATGGTCGCAGCTGCCGGCCTTTGCATCCAACCAACATCGTAAAAAGCATCCGCAAAAACGCTGTTCAGCGCCGACGAATAAATCTTATTCGCCGAAGCAGTCCAATCCGCGGCCTTCTCTGGATTGTTATGTTGAAATTCCCAACCCGCCTGGGCGTAATACAGCGCGGGCGTGTCCCCGGTAAATTGAAACTCATCCATCATCGCGTGTGCGCGGCTCTCTTTGCCTTCGAGCAAAAGCGTCATGTAGATCTTGAATTTGATGAGTTCTGCCGCCTGATTTTTATCGCCTCCAGGCGTGCGCTTGTACAACGTCTCGAAACGGTCCCGCGCTTTTGCATATTCCTTCTTCTTGAAGGGAACTTGCGCCAGATTGTATTGTGCCTCGCGAAGTTTCGGATCCAGCTTGGCTGCCTTCTTAAATGCCGCTTCGGCCTGGTCGAACTGCTCCTGCTGCATCAGAATCTCGCCGCGTAAATTAATCGTCGACGCCTGATTCGGATCTGCCTGATCCGCTTCATCGGCCAGTTTAAGGGCCGTCGCCAAATCGCGCTGCCGCAGCGCCTGTTGTGCCTGCTCGAATTTTGTGCGGGCAGTCGCCTTCGTCTTCTCCGAGCGCTCAGCGGCGGTCATTAGCGGCAACGAAGGCCGCGCTTCGCCGGCTGGCTTTTCCAGCCATCCAACTTCGTAAAGTGATTCGGCGAAAAGCTTGTTTAGTTGCGGTGAAAAGTTCTTTTCCGCGACGCCGATCCAATCTTTCGCTTCTTTCTGATTCTTCTGTTTAAGCGCAACGGCCGCCTTCACATAATCAACGGCTGGCGTATCAGGCGAAAGCTCCAATTTGGCCTGAATAGAATCCACCATGTTGTCTTTCCCCTCGAGGAGATACGTGAGCAGAATTTTGTATTGAATCAGCTGCGAAGCTTCTTTCGCCAGATCGGATTCACCGCTGGAAAGGAGTTGTTCGAAGCGATTCCGCGCTTCCGGCCAGTCTTTTCTAAGAAACGGGATTTCCGCCAGATTGAAGCGCGCGTTCCAGAACTTGGGATCGATTCGGGCTGCGTCCTGTAGTGCCGCTTCCGCCTGATCGTAGTTACCCTGGCGCATCTGGATCACGCCGCGCAGGTTCTTTGACGCGGCAAGATCAGGTTGGCGGGCATCGATGGCATCGAGTTGTTTTAGCGCTTCCGCGAATTTGCCAGAATCGAACGCGCGGAACGCCGCGTTGTACATTTCCTCCAGCTCCGCTTTCGTCGGGGCGACATTTTCCGCTCCAAACGAATCTGCGGCGAATAACCTAAGCACCAGCGCGGCGATCGCCGCCATCCCCCACACTCTCATGAAGTAGCGATTGAAGCCCTATTCAGCGCGCCTGACAAGTGGAAAGTTACTCCCGTGATTCGATTTTTCAGCTCCCTTCGGAAAAATCAAACGCAGGAATGGTAATGCGCGACTGGCCTCCACGGCCGTGAATCAGCCATTGAGGTTCGCCACAATTCGCAATCCTTCCAGAGTAAGGTTCGGATGAACCACATCTATCTCCGGCAATCGTCGCGCGATCAATCGCGCGTAGCCACCGGTCGCGACGACGTGGACCTTCTTATGCGAAAACTGCTCTGCTCTAACTTGCGCCAGGACTTCGCGAACCAATCCGCGATAGCCGAACACGGCTCCGGACAACATCGCCTGGATTGTCGATTTACCGACCGCGCGTCGCGGCTCTTTCAATGAAAGCTTTGGCAGGAGTGCCGTTCGCCGATAAAGAAAATTAGTCATTGCTTCGAGCCCTGGCGCAATCACGCCGCCGATATAAGCCCGGTGCTGGGAGACGATATCAAAAGTCACCGCCGTGCCGAAATCCACCACGATTGCGGGAAAGCCGTAAAGCGCTGTCACCGCCGCAGCGTTCGCCAACCGATCCGCGCCAATCGATTGCGGTTTCGCATAGGCAATATCGACACCCAGCTTCAGCTTCCAATCCAGCCAAAGTACATTCACTTTTCCTGCGGCCTTC
The DNA here is from genome assembly GCA_035472675.1 of Candidatus Dormiibacterota bacterium. GTDB lineage: Bacteria > Verrucomicrobiota > Verrucomicrobiia > Chthoniobacterales > UBA10450 > Udaeobacter. The sequence continues at coordinate 7,880 of DATIOX010000006.1, read as the reverse complement.
AGAATTGCCGAGTTCTTCGCGGGCACCACCGAAGAGACCACCATCCTCCCCACACTTCGTTTCCCGAGAAATCGTGCGATCACGCCGCTTGAAAGCTCGCTAGTAGGCATTCGCGTAGGAGCTAAAACTCGCCCTGTCGATGAAAAGGCAAATTTTGCGTATGAATTGCTGATATCGACCAACAAATAATCCGAGCCGCGCGCCACGATCAAGACGCAGACACCTAACGCCACGCGCCGTCAAGCACGCGGCCCATTCATCAGGGCGTCAGTTGAGTAAGCTGGCTCCTGCCTGCTTGCGACTCACTTTCGCAACGCGTAGCGTCGCGTTGTGAGAAAACTCGTGCATCGCCCGCGTCGGTTGCGGCGTTCGCCTGCTCTGCGAAATCTCGCTCGCGAGACACATTTGAGCGTTCACGATTTTGTTTGGCCCTTGTTTGTAAGTGAAAAAGTGCAGCAGTCCCGGCCGATCGCCAGTATGCCCGGGGTTTGTCAGTTATCTGTCAAGGAAGTTGCCGATGAAACGCGCGCTGCTCAGGAACTGGGGCTCCAAGCGGTTCTGCTTTTCGGGATTCCAGAACAAAAAGACGAACAGGCCAGCGGCGCCTATGCCGAAGACGGGATCGTCCAAAAAGCGCTGAGGGCCATAAAATCAAAATGTCCAGACCTTGTCACCATCACCGATGTCTGCCTGTGTGAGTACATGAGCCATGGGCACTGTGGCGTGACACACATCGATGGAGATCATTTCCACGTTCTCAACGACGAGACTGTCGAGTTGTTGGTGAAGACGGCGCTCTCTCACGCCGCAGCTGGTGCGGACATCGTGGCGCCAAGCGACATGATGGACGGTCGCGTCGGTGCGATTCGCGAGGCGCTAGATGAGCGAGGCTTCGATCAAACGGCGATTATGAGTTACGCGGCCAAATTCGCGTCGGCTTTCTACGGGCCATTCCGCGAGGCCGCCGAGAGCCCGCCCAAGTTCGGCGACCGTCGCTCTTATCAGATGGATTTTGCCAACGCGAATGAAGCCTTGCGCGAGGTAGCACTGGATATCGACGAAGGAGCGGACATTGTGATGGTAAAACCTGCCTTGCCCTACATGGACATTTTGTGGCGAGTCCGTGAGCGGTTTCGAAAACCAACCGCCGTTTATCATGTGAGCGGCGAGTATGCGATGGTCAAGTCCGCCGTCGAGAAAGGGCTTCTGAACGAACGTGATGCCGTAATTGAGATCATGACTGCTCTTAAGCGAGCCGGGGCCGATATCATTGTCACCTACTGGGCGCGCGAACTCGCGAGATGGCTGCGGGAATAAAACGCGGCCGCGGCGAAACTGAGAGACACGCCAGGTTGAAGCGGCTGGCGTTCCTTTGGGCGCAAGCCCAAGGCTATTCCGCGTGCGCGATGGAAGTGAGTCTGCCAAACTGCCGGTATCGTGCCGACGTCGCCGCATATCGATTGGCGCCTGGGAAAATTGGATCGATAGCGATCTTTGAGTGTAAACAGGCGCTCTGCGATTTGCGTCGAGATAATTGTCAGAGCGACGCCGCCCGCCAGCAATTCGAAACAATTTCCCAACGCCGCCAGTTTCTCGAAAGGCGCCTCCGCGAACACTATCCGAACCTGCGGAACGGGGATTCCCTATTTCCCGAATTTGATTTGCCTGATTTCACCGTAGTCGGGCACCGTGGTTACGCGCGACTCTTGCGTGAGCTGCGTGCCCTGCAAAATCGCCTCTATGATTGTTCGAAGTTCGACAGATTACTTCGCTACCGGTGTGCGAATTTGTATTTCCTCGTTCTGCCTGAGGAGTTATTCCGCGATTCGGAGATTCCCATCGACTGGGGCGCTCTTGTGGAAGGCGACGGGAGGCTCAAGCTCGTCCGTAAACCAATCTGGCACGAAACAACAGCCGAGTATCACATTCGTCTGTTGCACCGAATCGCCGTGGCCGGAACACGAGTGATTAATCGGAAGTTCGAAATCACATTTGACGACATTGCAGCCTGGAGCTGGGATCCGCGTGTCCGCAGTAGACTTGGCGAAGGCGGGTGACCCCCGGCCCCTCGCGTCAGCTACGCTAAACTGGCACGAGCAAATTGTGGCCAGTCATCTTTTTTGGCTGAGGCAGCCCAAGCAAAAACAAAAGAGTTGGTGCCACATCGGCCAGAATTCCGTCTTCGCACCGAAATCGTGCAGCATCGTTGGCCACGTAGATGAAATGCACAAGGTTGCTCGTGTGCGCAGTATTGGGTGAACCATCAGCGTTGCGCATCTTCTCGCAATTGCCATGGTCGGCGGTCACGATGGCTTTGCCGTCAAGCTCGAGAAGTTTGGGAATAATTCGCGTCATGCATTTATCCACTGTCTCTACAGCTTTGACTCCCGCTTCGATCACGCCGGTGTGGCCGACCATGTCGGGATTGGCGAAGTTGAGGATAATCAGATCGTAATTCGCCATTCGTGCGAGCACTTCATCGGTGACTTCGAACGCGCTCATCTCCGGTTCTAAATCATAGGTAGCCACCTTTGGTGAAGGGATCAGCCTGCGGTCTTCGTCCGGAAAAGGCTTCTCGATCCCGCCGTTAAAAAAGTAGGTCACATGCGCGTACTTTTCAGTCTCAGCAATGCGCAATTGCCGTTTGCCGGCTGCGCTGACGATTTCGCCCAAGATGTCGGCGAGCTCTTCCGGCGCGAAAATGAACGGTGAAGAATAGGTCACATCGTATTGCGTTAGCGTGACAAAATGGACTTGCGGCCAGACCTCGCGGTCAAAGCCATCGAAATCCTTCAGCAAAAATGCCTGTGATAATTGGCGGGCACGATCGGCGCGGAAATTGAAAAATAAAACCACGTCGCCATCATGCACCCGCTGCTCGTTTGCATGAGAAAAAATCAATGGCGGCATGAACTCGTCCGTTTTGCCGTTTTTGTATCGCTGCTCCACGGCCGCCGGGGGCGAAGACTTGCAGATTTCGCCGCGACCAAGAACAATCGCGTCCCACGCTTTTTTAGTACGGTCCCAACGCCGATCGCGATCCATCGCAAAATACCGGCCTACAACCGTGACAATTTGCCCGCCGCTTTTCTTGAGTTCTGTCTCGCAAGTTTTTAAATAAGCGGCACCACCGGTCGGTGATGTGTCGCGCCCGTCCGTGAAAGCATGAACGAAAATCTCCGCAACACCTGCATCGTGCGCCGCGTTCGCAAGCGCGATCATGTGCGAATAATGGCTGTGTACACCGCCGTCTGAAACCAGCCCGATCAAATGAAGGCGGTGACCGCGCGCCGCGGCAAAAGTTTCCTGCAAAACTCGGTTACGCGTTAATTCGCCCTCTTCAATTGCCTTATTAATTCGCGTCAGATCCTGGTAAACGATTCTACCGGCTCCCAAGTTGAGATGACCAACCTCCGAATTGCCCATTTGTCCTTCCGGGAGGCCAACATCGCTTCCGCTTGCGCTCAATTTCGAGCCTGGATAATCCTGGTAGAGCTCGTCATGAAATGGAGTCGACGCGAGAAGGGTTGCATCACCATTTTCCTTGCGCTTGTCCTTGCCGCCCGGATTAATGCCCCAGCCGTCGCGAATAATTAGCACCACCGGACCAGCCATACGTCGCGCACTTTGGCCATGAATGACAAGGTCGACAAGCGGTTCTTTCTTCCTGGACATGGGTCCAGTTTCCAAGTTACTAGCCTGACAACACGCACCTTACAAACTTGCTTCACTATTTGCGACAGTCATAGACCGCCACTACAGGGAAGGTAATGAAGTGGCGCAACCAGTTGCTGGCACTTTTTTGTCTCCTCGCCTTTGCTGGAATTGGTGTCCTTTATTTTCAGCACTGGGTCATCCGGAAGCCTTTCGGAATTATCTTGTTTGTTGGAGAAGGCCTTTCCCCTGCCCGGCTTGCCCCAACCCGCGGCTATGCCGCTGGCGCCAGCACGCGCCTGAACCTGGATTCGATGTCTCATGCAGCTTTGCTGATGAATTATTCAAAGGATTTCGCCGCTCCAGACCAGGCGGCCGCTGCGACCGCAATTGCGACTGGTGAGAGAGTGGCGAATCGCGCCGTTGCGATCAATGCCGACGGGAAAGCAATCAAGAGCATCATTGAACTAGCGCGGGAATACGGACGGGCCACGGGACTCATAACGGACATGAAGCTCACCGATCCGACCAGCGCGGCCTTTTACGCACATCCCGCCGAGTCGAGCGATGCCGAGAAGATCGCAACCGAGTTTGTGGATCGCGGAAGTGTCGACATAGCGATGGGTGGCGGCGCTGCACAATTTCTTCCCGTCACAAAGGGCGGCGATAGACAGGACAGCCGTGATCTTTTACTCGAGCTCCGTGGCAACGGGTTTGATATTGTTCAAACCCGAGCCGAGTTGGACGCGGTTCCCGCGTGGCGCCGTCCGAAACTGGTCGGCGTTTTTAGCAAAGAAGATCTCGCGTTCGTGAACCAGATAAAAGAAAGAAGTCAGCAGCCCAGTCTTTCAGATATGGTGCGGCGAGCAATCCAATTGCTCCAGTACAACGTTGGCGGGTATTTACTGGTGGTTGATGCAGGGCTAATGCGAAAAGCAGCGCAGGAAAACAATGGGGAGAGGACCTTGAGCCAAACGGTCGAACTGGACCGTGCGGTTGGCATCGCGCGAAGTTACGGCGGAGAAAAATCGACGATCGTGGTCTGCGGAGATGTGGCGATCGGCGGATTAAACCTGAATGGATTTCCTTTTCTCAAAGACAGCGGCATTGCCCTCTTAGGCTTTAATTCTGCCGGCCAGCCCTGGATTACCTGGGCCACCGGTCCGAATGGCGATAAATCGTACGGAGCAGCGAAAATACCAGGTAAACAAGACGAAAATCAGACCAGACAACCGCAGACGGAACAACCCGAACCGGCGGCGTTTTACACGAAATCTGCTCTGGTGACTGTTGAAGACGTCGTCGCACTTGGCAATGGTCCCGGAACAGATGCTCTGGCAGGAGTAGTGGAGAGCACCAAGGTGTTCGAAATTCTGCGCGATGAACTCTGACGGAAATGACGAAATCCGAATATCAGCGTTGAAGGACTTCAATCGCGAGCGGCTATCCTGCATTTATTTTGCCGTTTCACGATACGGCAACCCCAACTCATAGAGCGCGATCTGTTGTTGAAGCTCGGGGGCTAATGAATCATCACCCTGGCTCCGCCTCAGCTGCATCGCAGTTCGGGCGCTTTCAATCGCTTTTCCAAATTGGCCAGCTTCCGCATATGCCGCTGCCAGGGTCCGTAGCACGAGCGCATTGGTGCCTCCGGAAAGTTGGTTAGCTTGCCTCGCAAATTGAATCGCCCTAGCTCCGTTTCGCAGTGAGGCGTTGGAATCTGTGGCCAGTAACCACGCCAGATTATTTAAAGCGGAAACGGATTGCGGAGAAATCTCCAACGCCTTTTCATAGTGTTTGACGGCTTCGGCCGATTGACCTTTTTCATCAAGAGCAATGGCGAGGACCGTGTGACAGTCTGCGTTATTAGGCTGAATCAACAAGGCGGCCCGAGAATGCTCGATCGCCGCATCAAGCATCCCTTTCTCAAGCAGAGAATGGCCAAGACCGTAACGGGCAAGAAAGTAATCGGGACGTATTGCAACCGCTTTTTCGTAGTGAACGATCGCGTCGTCGATTTGTCTCTTTTGAAGAAGAGCATTGGCCAAGGCCACTTGAGCATCTGGATCGTTTGGTTGCATCCTGACTGCTTTGTCGCAATAGAAAATCGCCTCGTCCACCTGGCCTTTACCCAGAAGAGCGGTGCCAAGATTGTAATCGGCATCCCAAAAATTGGGCTGCATTTGCAGCGTCGTCCGATAATGCGCAATCGCATCGTCAAGCTGACCTTTTTCAAACAGTACGATGCCCAAATTGTTGTGAGCCATCCAGCAACTGAGATTTCTGGACAGAGTCGTGCGCCAGAGCGTTTCGATGTTGCCATACATTGCGGCTTGTCGCCACGTCAGTGTCGCCAGGAATGCCACCACACAGAGCGCCGCGCTAAAGATTATGCTGCGGCTGCCCTTAGACGCCTGGGCCAGATTGACCAGACCGGCCGATGCCAGGGCGATCGGACCGATACAGGCCAGATACTGATAATGATCGGCTACAAACGTGTAGCGAAATGTATAAAGCATGATGAACCCCAGCACCGGGCTGAGGGTCGCAACAAAAAATGCCGCTGCGACCTCAACACTGCGTCCGCCATATCGACGGAGAAAATAGATTGCCCCGCACACGACAACTCCCGCTAACAGCCATGCGTAGTTGAGCAGATGAGTCGGCGCGATATCCCATCGCGGATAAATAAATGTGAGATTAGATGGCCAGGCGAGTTTGCTCAGATAAAACCAAATGGCGCGGCTCGCGACGAGAACCCGTTCGATTGGGCTCAGGAACGTAAAAACAGCGCGGCTCGTCCCCTGATGGTACCGCTCCCACCACATCGCTAATACGCCCATGGCGATGCCAAGGACAAGGAAGGGAATGATCTGGAAAATTCGTTTCCAACTGATGGGCTTCTTCTGCAGCCACAAAATCAAAAACAACGCTGCCGGCAGCGTGCAGGCCGTTGTCTTGGCCGAAAGCGCCAGTAGATAAAGGATAAGGGCGAGTACATAAAACAGCCAGGACCGCTTGGTTCTCCCGTCAACAAACGCAATCCAGGCAAGCAGCGTGAGCAAAAAGAAGAATCCCATTAGTACATTTTTGCGTTCCGTTATCCAGGCGACCGATTCCACCTGCACGGGATGCAGCGCGAAAATTGCTCCAGCCAGCCACGCTCCCGGGACCTTTAACCGCGCCAGAACCAACCAGACCAGGAGTGCGTTGCCAATGTGCAGCAGAAGATTCACCCAATGATAACCGGTTGGATCGAGGCCCCAAACCGCGTGCTCGATGCGAAAAGTTGTGTAAACCAGCGGGAAATACTGCGAAGGGGAATCCAGCGAGAACCAGATTCGCCGCAGACCATCGGGCGCGGTTAGCAGCTCATTATTGGTGATGTAAACGTCGTCGTCCCAAAGAAAACCTCCGTTCCACGCAGGCCGGTATGCAAAGATCGTCACAGCCGCCAGAATCAAACCAAAAAGCAACCCTCTCCACCATGCACGGCGAGGCTCCTCTGTGGTTCGTTGCGATATTTCTTTGCGGCGAGCCGCTGCTTCCATTTCGAGTGTTAGAATTCCCTGATTCGCTCCTTAATGGAGGTGAAACCAATTATAATCGCTGGAGAACGCCGGCCAGTTAACAACGGATTGCGAGACGACGATGAAGAGCACAATTCCTGCGAACAAAATTGTCCGCGGCCACTGACGAGGAATTCGCAACAAGACACAATCCAACGCCTCAGAGTACAGCAGGAAGAATGGAACCGCCGCGGCGCTGAGCAGCCTTCCGGAAGTGAAATACGGATGCTCGCGGGACGGATACAGGCAAAGCCCGAAGTCGAAGGCGATTGATAGAAGCGCGACCAACAAGACCAAAACGGCGAAGCTCGAAAAGGCGAGCCAAAGAGCGCCTCGTTGAAAATCAGTGAGTTTGGCTGAGCGCGGAAACAGGCTCATCACGGCGAGGCCAATCGCGAGCGTCGAAGAGACCCAGTAGAACACGTCGATCGCTTGCCATGCGAGTCGTTTGCCATGCCAGATGAATTCCCCCCGCCAGAAACTCGCCATCAGTTCTGGCCAGAACTCCTTCACTCCGTTCAATGTGAAAATTGGGTGCGGCCACCAATTGCCAACCGGTTTGCGAGTCCAACCGAGGAACTCAATCTTCGAGCCGGTAGCGGTGAGATCGCCGAACGTATGATAATTCCATACAAACCAACCGGCGATTGGGACGGC
>DATIOX010000005.1:0-4999 GCA_035472675.1 Candidatus Dormiibacterota bacterium | reverse complement strand
TCCGGGCTTGTATTCTGGTTGTTTTGCAGCTCGCGGCACACAGCTATCACGGTGACGTCGGCGATCTCGGTGCTTGTAGGAGCGTCCCTGGGCGATCTGGCTGGAGGCGACGCTTCACGATTCTGGGCTTTGGCATCGTGTACGGCCTTGATTGTCGGCGTGTTGTGTTTCATCGCATGGCTCGCCAAGGCAGGCGTGATCGTGAACTTCATTTCTGAAAGTGTCCTCGTAGGGTTCAAGTGCGGTATCGCTCTGTTTATAGCCAGCACGCAATTGCCGAAGCTCTTCGGGTTCAAAGGATCGCATGGCGATTTTTGGGAACGCTCCGGTTATTTCTTTTCGCACCTGGGCGAAACAAATGTGGCGTCGATCACGCTCGGTCTCGGCGCGCTCGCGGTATTACTATTAGGTAAACGATTTCTCAAGAACAAACCGGTGTCGCTATTCGTAGTCATCGCGGGCATCGTCGTTGCTTCGAGCATGGATCTCGGCAGCCTGGGCGTGAAATTGCTGGGCCAAGTGCCACAGGGGCTGCCGCCATTCGGATTTCCAGCAGTTCATGTGTCCGATCTCAATGACCTGCTGCCCCTTGCGCTGGGTTGTTTTCTTCTAGGCATGGTGGAGACGGCGGCTCTTGGCCGCATGTTCGCGATCAAGCACGGCTATCGCTTCGACGCTAACCAGGAACTGCTTGGTATTGCCGGCGCAAACGTCATGGCCGGGCTGGGCCACGGTTTTCCCGTTAGCGGCGGGATGTCACAATCGCTCGTGAACGAGAGCGGCGGTGCGCGAACGCCGTTATCGGGATTCATCGCTGCGCTACTAATGCTTTTAATTGTGTTATTCGTGTCTGGCGCACTGCGCTACCTCCCGCAGCCTGTTCTCGCAGCCATTGTGCTCATGGCAGTAACGGGTCTCTTCAAGGTGACAGCGCTTAGACATTTCTGGCGTGCGGATCGCGCTGAGTTTGTGGTCGCTATGGCCGCGCTGTTAGGAGTGCTCGGGTCTGGCCTTTTGCGCGGCGTGATGATCGGCGCCGTGATTTCCGTTGTGCAGCTGCTGAGAGCCGCCTCCCGTCCCCACGTTGCGTTCCTCGGACGCATCCAGGGAACCAGCCGATTCTCGGATCGCGAACGGCATCCAGATAATGAATTGATTCCCGGCGTGCTGATTTTTCGACCCGAATCCGGCCTCGTCTATTTCAACGTGGACCATGTCTGCAAGACGATCCTCGATCGCGTAAGCGCGGAGCCGGCACTGCCGAAGCTCGTCCTTCTCGACCTCTCCGCTGCGCCACGCGTGGACCTGCAAAGCGCGCAGGCACTCGGCGAGTTGGCCAATGAACTCACGGCCAAACATATTCAATTTCAAGCCGTCGAAGCACGTTCATCGGTACGCGACCGGCTTCGTAACGAAGGTGTGGATGCCAAACTAGGTGGCATTAACCGGTTCACAAGTGTCGCGGACGCAGTGGAAACGTTCCAAAGAACCGCTTGATAACGATGAGAACATTAGCAACGCGATGATCGAACGGCTTCTGATTGCCTCGGCGCTTGTCGCGACAACCGTCATAATTCACGCCGGCGGCCTTGGCATGGTATTGAGCCACGTGCTGCACTCGAGAGTGCGGCTGGATACACGCTTCTGGCCAATTACATGGCTGCTGATTCGCATCGCCTGGTTGCTGATTGTCATTCATATGTTCGAGATTGCGGTGTGGGCACTGTTTTTCTGGTGGGAGAAGTGTCTACCGAACGTCGAGTCGGCGTTTTATTTTTCCGGCGTGACCTACGCGACTCTCGGTTACGGCGATCTTCTCCTGCCGAAAGAATGGCGGCTTTTCGGACCACTGGAGGCACTCACTGGCAATCTGATGGTCGGGCTGTCCATCGCATTTTTCTTCGTCGTCGTGAGCAAAAAGATGTTGCAGCGCATCGACGAAGGCAGCCGAGACTGATCGCATGAAACCGCAATCTGATCCGCTGGCTTCGTCAAATCGTCCGCCGCAGGAAAAGAGAAAGTGGGTCGAGCCTGTCACGGCGGTGCTTATGGCGCTCGCAACACTGAGCACGGCCTGGTGCTCGTATCAATCAGCGGCGTGGACTCGAAAAAGCAACCGGCTGATGAATGAATTTAATGCGCTGGAGCGCAAGGCGGGTCTACTGACGATGCAGGGAACGCAGCAAGCCACGATTCACGCCGCAATGTTTATGCAGCTACTCGCCGCGCAACAGGCCGGCAACGAGAAGCTGGTAAGTTTTTACGTCGAACGTTTCCCGCCTGACGTCCGTAAGGCTTATGAGTCCTGGCTGGCGCAGAAACCTTTTGAAAATCCAAACGCCGATCCGCATCCATTTGTGCCAAACCTCTACGAACCGCGCGGGACCCGCGAAGCAGCCAACGCGACCGCGAAGGCTGCGACCAATCAGCAGGAAGCGGGCAAGGCCGGCAGCATTTCCGGTCAGTACCTCGCGAACACTGTTTTGTTTGCCACAGTGCTTTTCTTCGCCAGCGCATCTGGAAAGTTCGAGCAGCGGCGCGTGCGTTCACTGGCTTTCATCTTCGCCGTTGCCGTGTTCCTCTTTGCGCTCGTACGGACGGCGATGCTTCCCTTGTGAGATGCTGCATGAACTCGCTGCATAAAATCTTGTTTCAGTTAAACCCAACCAGATAGAAATACGCGATCGTGCCAGTTCAAATCCAATATCAGCCTGACGACATCTGTGTGTTACGCATCAGCGGCATTTTGAAACGATCCGAATTTGGCGCAGAGCAAAACGCCCTCGCCCGCAAGATTAACATGAGATCGAAACCGACGGCGGTAATGACCCAAGCGAAGCGTGGAAAAAAGGGTGGTGTCCTAATTTGGATTAAAACTGATCTTTGATGGAAAGCAGCCCCGCGCCGACGAGGAGTGACGCAATTCCCAAAATCGCAGAAATGTATCCTAAAGGGAAAACCTGCTTCGTGAAATAGACCAACGCGCACAGGCAAACACCGTCCGCCAGCAACACAATACCACCGATTTGTCTCATTTTTGACGCGCTTTCAAATTAGGACACTACCGAAAAAAGGATGAAGAAAACTGTCTGGACAGTTCTTACCACCATTCCAAGTCCCCTCCAACTCAACAGTCGATTACAGAGCTGGGAGTGCATCTGGTACTTTCCGCGCACGGATCAGCACGCCTGTAACTGGAGGAACCTCTTTCTCTTGTTCGTGTCGGGCTGCGTCGGTATTTCCCTAAGCGGTAGCCACACTCGACAGAAAGCAGGACGACGAGCAGGATGACTACAAAAAGGCCCCAAAGAGGGAGAGTGTCGAGAGGTCCACTACTTTGCACTTACCAGTCCTCCTTTACGTGCTTACCAGTCTGCCTATATCTCATCACGTTGAGAGCTTCATTGTAAATCCGGATCGCAGGGTGCATCGGCTGGCTAGGCTCTCCATCGCGATCGGAAAAGGAAATACGATAGTGGAATTCCAGCAAGAGTTGCAACTAGGCTGAAGAAAAAAATCTGAGGCGCATATCTGGGGAGAAGGAAACGCGAATAGCTCTGGTAAAGGACAAAGCCGGGAAGATACCTGTCCCACGGCACGAGAAGCACCAATGATAGGCCAACAGCCGAACAAATCAGTATACCGTATGCGCTGTAGGCTCGAGTACGCCACCACCAGGCGCCGCCTAGGCCAAGGAACGTCAGAAACACGACGGATAACAACACGCCAGATAGACGTCGGAAGGACGCGCCACCGATCTCGGTTGAAAAGCGAAGAAGATCTTTCTCAAGGAGGTTGGTTATCGCCTCAACCTGATCTGCGGTTTCGCCGCTAACTGTCACGCGACGTGAGTAATCGCTGAAATCAAGCGTGACAGATGAGATCGGCTTACCCGGTCGGTAATAAGTGTAGGAAAACCTGAAAACTTCCTTTGGGAACGCAACGCTGCTGGCAAGCGAGAAGTGCGGTATCTCGATCTCATGGCCGCCAATAACAAGCTTCACACTCTCGCGACCAGAATCTTGCTCGCCGGAAGGACCGTTGGATGCGTCAATAAATGAATGAGTCTTGAGCAAAATAGCGTCGAGATCAGCCGCGCCTAATCTCAGAGGAGGCAGTTCATGGCTGTGCGAAAATTCCCGCCCCATAGCAGTAAGCGTTAGCGTGGTGAGCGACAGGCATAAGCTGATAAGAAGTAGACGCATCGTCGCATCTCCGTTTCAGGACCGTACCGCACAAGGTCTTATTTTATGCTCTTCTTCTTTTGAGGAACCCCATCGCTGCCCCGGCAATAGCCAGAACGATCAGTAGGAGTACTGGCGCCGGAAGGGTGCGCTTACCTGGCCGAGGTGCTGGAAGGTTCGCAAACGCTATCGGAATCTTGAGTTGCGACACAGCCACTGTTCTAGGGTCGAAACGCCACTGTGAATACGCTTGCAGCGCAGCGCCATCAAGTTGTTGATTTCCTGTGCTCGTCAGCATCCGCGCGCCGGTGACGTTGCCTGTCTGTTTGTCGATATTGACCAAAACAACGCCTTTCCCGGTGAGTCGCTGTTTTGACCATTCGGTACGATATACAGGCTGGGGCGCGTAGATCGCTCTGGGTGGAGGCGCTTGTCTTGCAGGACTTGCGGACTGCGCGTGTACCGAGGAAACGGAAACGAAGATGACAACAAGTGCTGGCAGAACTCTGCACATCATTGACGCCCATCTGCAGACCCGTGGCGTCCCCGCCGGGACGTCAATTACGGCAGTGGGTGAGGAAAGCTCGTCCATTCGAGCAATTGCCGCGCGCGCCGTCAAATGACGGCGCGCGCAAATTTATTTCTCAGGCAACTCGCGTTACTGGAGTTGCATGTCCATGCCGCCGCCAGTGGCGTTGACAGCAACGCCTTGTTGCGTGGAAGAAATGCGGACTATCACACCGGCCTGATTTGACATGATGGTCCCGGTTCGGCCAGCGCCAAGAGTCACGCCCCGCGTTCCCGCGCCACCCACG
>DATIOX010000004.1:0-4766 GCA_035472675.1 Candidatus Dormiibacterota bacterium | reverse complement strand
GTGGACACAGGCCCCGGTGACCACACCGGAAGGGATCATGTATGCGCCCACATGCAGCATCAATGGAATCATCTACGTGGGAGGCGCATCGGATTTCTCCGGTGGCTTGGTGATCGATACCACGAACTCATTCAGCTTCGATCCTGCGACTAACACCACTGGCATGATAGCGCCAATACCGAGAGCTACCGGAGAGACCAGGGCGCTTAACTTCAATGGGAAGATGTATGTGATGGGCGGCGGCAGAGTGGCGCCCAATCCCAACAATGAGGTGGACATTTATGATCCGGGCACTAACACTTGGTCAACAGGGATTCCGTTCGTCAATCCGCGTCGCAACTTCCCAGCCGACACCGACGGCACGGACCACATTTGGCTGGCAGGCGGCTACGAGCCCGCCACGCCTGCGGCCGACATGGAAATCTTCTTCCATTGTCCGCAGGCGACTCCCACGCCAACACCAACAGTGACACCAACGGCTACACCGACGGTGACGCCAACGGCAACACCGACGGTGACGCCAACACCGCCCAGGCAGACGCCGACGCCAAGGCCGCGGCCCACGCCGTACCCTCGGCCGAGTCCATGAGAGTAGTTCAAGAGTAATTAGCGGTTAGCGAAGTGGGAACTCGCGAGTCAACTCGCGAGTTCCTTGCTTTAGGGGAGTACTTAGGAGTTAGAAGCTGCTATTGCTTCGCTCGAATCCCGGAGGGATATTGGCAGAATAGCCGGTGGTGCGAACCGCCGGTAACCAAGAGTAGAAGCATCCCACCCAGCAGGGGCGTCGTAAACCAATCCCATATGTCGTCAACCAATCTCAGCCTGCATTATCACATCGTTTTCGGAACGAACAATCATGAGTCAATGATCCAACAAGCGTGGCGCGGGCGCGATGACACTAATCGAAATCCTTCCGCACATTTGGGGCTGGCAAGTGCTTTGACGCTCTCGGCGTTGCGCCTGTGTTTCCAGAGAAGCGTCCGGCCATCGACTATGCGGAAACCCGCGCGTGCTTTCGCTCGGGGGAGATTCGCGTCGTGGATGCCAGCGGCAAACTCGAACGCACCATTGCGTTTAACGAGGCGGATCGAATGCTGTGAACTGCTATTGTTTCAGTGGGCGATCTGTTGCGACGGATATCCGCGATGCGCTGCTAAATTACCAGATCCCTTCCGATGAAGCACTGCAGACCGCATTCCAATCAAACAGTCCCTTTGTTAGACCTGCAATTGTTACGCTGCGGTCAAGCATTCATCCAATTCTGCAGCGCCGCTTGTAATTGTGCACGCCAGTTTCAATCCCAGGGTTTCGATGTGCGCTTCGAGTAGGTCGGGCAACAGCAGATGCGGGAAAATCGACAACTTCCACGCGTTAGCTTCCTCTTCGTCAAGAATGATGCGAATGATTTCCTCTAAACCGGGATAAGTGCGCCCGTAATCTCGCTGCAACCTTACTTTCAATTCCGAAACGGCGGCAATTACCTGCTGAATGAAAATTGCCGACGCTTCTTGCTGATCCTCAATCTTCATGGAGTCTTGTTTCAGCGTTCAGCGCTCTCGCGGCGCAAGCTTAGGCGCTAGCGAACTGACATATCGACAGGACGACGCTCAACGCAAAGACGGCATACACGAGGACTTCAAGGATGCCACGGCCTTTTTCTTCGGAGCGGACTAACATAGCGTATGCAGATTCGAATTGGTTATTCATAATAATGATTTGGTTGACACCAACGCTATATGCATGCCCTGTGCCATGAAATGCAGGTCCATCGTAAATTGTTCATGTCACAAGAATTGTGCGATACCGATTACGCGAACGGCCCGTCGTAATCGCTCCGTATTGGGAATTTACTGTCTCGTTTTTGGGACAACTAGCGATTCTATCGAAGCGCAACTAAGCTACGTCACCCGCTGTTATTGCTGTGGGGACTTCTTCGGCAGTGGCTGTAGCAAAAGACCTAACCAATCGATGAAGCCTCTATCTTCTTTAAAGGGTGCTTGATTTGGTGCAAAAGGGGGGCGGGTGCGCGATCCTCGATGAAGCGGCTTCTGGTTAGACCAAGAGCGTCCGTTAGTTTGATCCGTGCCCGCCCTTGGGCGTGTGAAGTAAACTCGAACAGTTACTAGAGCGACCAAGCCGGCCATTACCCCGAGGGCAGGACCGGCCTGGCCAGCTCGCATCTTAGAAGCAGGAGTTATTTATCACGTGAAAGAGCAACTTGTCTACCTCAACACTTGTGGTGGTTTGGGAGCGCAACCGCCAACATCTGCCCGTCGGATTCAAGTCCAGCGTGCTTGGAATTGTAGAAAAAGCCGTGTTGACGTAGCTGGGCTACGTCAACCCGCTGCCGCGCTCGATTTCTGTTGCGAGAAAGGACTTCGCCTTAGTTATCGCATCCTCCCATTGCCGTCGCTCTTTGAATATGGGTCCTTTGTAATGCATCCCACTTGGTGTTTTTCTGAGTCTTTCTCTGAAGAACAGCCGCGCGTGATAATTCTCGCGACGGCGATTCTTCGCTGTCCACTCCGTTGCAGCCTTGAAGCCGAGTTCGCTGTAAAGCCGCCATGCCGCCAGATATTTCAATAGCTCCTTGTACCGGTCGGGGGAATCCGGGTTTTGCTTGTGGATGGGCTTTTTGTAATACTTCTTGAAGAGCTTTTTGTTCGCCTCGCTATCTAACCAAAGGGAAAAAGCTTTCTTCATTGCGTCCTTGCCTTGCCCATAGTCGAAAAGCAGAACCAAGTACTTGATTCCATTGTCACCAACGATAGCTGGAAAATACTGACCAGAGTGCTTCTTCCATGCGCTGGCATCGGACGCCGCTTGTTCTTTGAAGCGGTCGAAAATGCCTATCGAATTAAGAATAAACGATTGTGTCATGATTGGGATTAATAACGGCGGCCTTGTCTTGACAAAGTGCTTCGCAATATCTTTTCGCTGCGCTTCGCTCAGATCACGCCAGGGCGACGTCGGGTAGCCATGGCAGATCAAAATCTCAAGTTTCTGCCAGTCGTCCCGAAAAAGCGGGAACTTGCCGGTGACCCTGTTTACGGCATCGCCAGCGTTAACTGAATCGTATTCGTTCCGCGCTCTCTGAAATATCTTCGATGTCCGCGCATATTCGTAATAGCAGCACGGTTTGGCTTCATCACGAGGTATATCGCCGTGCAAATAGTCCAGAATCGCTTCCGGTTCTTCGACGCTCCATTTTCTGATCGATGCCGCTGGTTTTTTTGTCGCAGATTTGCGCCTCTTTGATCGTCTAGGTTTCATTCAAAACTTCTGGCCGTGGATGTTCAGGCGGGCCGCCATCCCACAGTTCCGAGGCTACCGGGCCGGTGCCTGCCACCCTCTCCGCATACAAAAGGAATTACTTCTTTCCCGACTAAACGGGCCGGAGTCCAGATCATGCGGTGACAGGGAATGCGATCACGTCGGCCCGCTTTGTCGTGACTGGCGTGAAGCTCACTCGCTGCGCCTGGGCAATGCTGTGCTCGCGGCGCAAGTGGCCGTAGGTTTTCATTGCCAATGCGCCACCGTCTTTGTGTCCGAGCCAGCGCGAAACTGTCGGAATGTCCACGCCCGATTCGATGCA
The DNA here is from genome assembly GCA_035472675.1 of Candidatus Dormiibacterota bacterium. Lineage (GTDB taxonomy): Bacteria > Verrucomicrobiota > Verrucomicrobiia > Chthoniobacterales > UBA10450 > Udaeobacter. Next base: position 1,171 of record DATIOX010000004.1, on the reverse strand, counting down.
CCGCGTTGCAAACAAGTGCCGCAAATCGTGATGAGTGATGCGATCTATTCCCGTCTTTTTGCATGCACGATCAAGCGCCTTCTGGCATTCGCTGACGCGGAATACTTTTGTGTCCACCGATTCGCCAGGACGCTCGCCACGCATGCGTTCAAATAATGCGCGAGCATCGGGAATCAGCGGCACGCGGCGTAATTCCCAATTCTTCGTGCCGGTTTTCGAATCGCCGCGCACAACGATTTCGCCAGCATCAAAATCGATATCCCGCAACGCGATTTCGCGGGCTTCACCGACGCGGCACCCTGTGAATGCCAAGCCGGACGCAAAATCGGCGCAGTTGATTGAGTCGCGGCCGTGGCCCGCACGCATTTCGGCAATCAGCGCGTTGAATTTGTCGATAGTGGGCAGCGAGATTTCTTTCGCCCGAACCGGGGCTCGCTTCACGGCGGCTGCGGCATTGTTGTAAACCACCCCAGCTTCCACCGCGACATTTAGAACATGCCGGAGAATAGAGACCGTGTTGTTGTAGCGGGTCGGCGACACCGTTTTGCGGTAGGCCCGCGCCCATTCTTTGCACTCGGTTTGTGTGATCTTGCGGGCTTCGGTTTCATTCAGACCCGGCCAGCTTTTTTGGAGTGCAACGAGGCATTCTCTCCAATAATCACGGGTGCGCGACTTGATGCCCAGATTGTCATCGAGATTGCGCAGATGAATCGCAGCGGCCTGGCCGAATGTCATCTTCGCCGAGACTTCACCATTGCCATTACTAACGCGCTCTCGATGCTCTTTCAGAAACTCCGCGAGCTTGGCGTGCGCCACGCTGAAGTGTGATGTCTTGAGCGACTTCCAAACTTCTTTGCCACCTGCAAAAGCTCTGGCATAATAGCCCCCGGATTTATGGCGAATCAGATTTTGGAGCCGCGTTCTTTCCCAAGTTTTCGTCGGTTTGCGCTGTTTCACAAGGCCAACCGTAGAATAGCACCGTGAAAAACGCCACCAAAATCTTTTGGTCTATGTCATTTTACCTAGCAAATGCGCCCGTAGCTCAGCCGGATAGAGCAACGGATTTCTAATCCGTGGGTCGGGTGTTCGAGTCACCCCGGGCGCGCACCCTCTGAAAAGCGAATTGTCATAGATAGAATCAGCGATTTTTGGGTATTTTGGTATAATACTC
>DATIOX010000003.1:0-3422 GCA_035472675.1 Candidatus Dormiibacterota bacterium | reverse complement strand
AATCACATGGTGCCGATCTTTTGGCGATTTCATAACGTGCATCACACCGATCTCGACATGGACGTGAGCACCGCCGCGCGATTCCACTTTGGCGAGATGATCTTTTCCATTGGATTTCTCTCGCTCGCAGTGACGGTGTTCGGCATCTCACCAGTCATGCTGGTCTCCTTCTTTATCGCTTTGGAAGCTGCGACCCTTTTCCACCATTCCAACTGGCGGTTGCCGATTAAGGTCGAGCGGATTTTGAACTTAATCATCGTCACTCCGCGCATGCACGGAATTCATCACTCCATCGTCCAGCGCGAGACCAATTCAAATTGGGGCACGATTTTCTGCTGGTGGGACAAACTTCATCGCACTTTGCGTCGCGACATTCCGCAAAACGAAATCACCATCGGCGTCGCTGCCTATCGCGACGAACACGAGCTCACGCTAGGCAAATTGTTGGGCCTGCCCTTTCGCCAGCAACGTCCCTGGCGTTTGCCTAACGGCCAGCAGCCGGACCGCCCGCCGCGATCTGCCGATGAACTAGCCGAGTAACATTGTCGCCTCGCTGGAAAATAAAGTTCAGCCTCGCGCTGACGCGCTCAGCCATTTCGCCGCCAGCGCGGTCACGATCCCGTACGGCGAGTTAACGAGCAGAAGATAAAACGTATAGGGCAGACCCTTGGTCAGGCCGAACATGCCGATGCCGTGCATCGGCGCGAAAATGAAATAGAGCGCCAGGACCGGCGCGAGAAAGTAAAGCCAGCCGATGAGATAATAATGGTTTTCGCGCTGCCACGTGATCAGGGCGAAGGGTATGCCCCAAAGTCCGCCCCAGAACAGCGGCTGATAAATTCCCGGAAGCGCAAGCTTCGGCGCCGCGGTTACGCCCAGGTGCGGGGAGATGCCAATGTAATAGAGAACGAGCGAGAAAATAAGCACCGCCGCTGCGCCGACCACGCCCGCGGTGAAACAAACCGCAAGGTAAGTTCTGATTGTCTTCGTGATTTTGTTATAACACTGCTGTCAATCCGCCACTACGATCACGCCCCCTTTTATCGAACCAGTCATTCGACGCGTTCAGATAGTTTGTTCCTTTTATAGATTGCGACGTGATGGAATAATCCGGCATTTGCTGATGAGAAAAGGCGAAGACGTGTACAACGTCGTCGTGGTCGGCGCCGGCACGGCCGGTCTGGTCACGGCGGCCGGGACAGCGGGACTCGGCGGGCGCGTCGCGCTGATCGAGCGCAATTTGATGGGCGGCGACTGTTTGAACTTCGGGTGCGTGCCGAGCAAGGCGCTCATTTCGTCGGCGCGATTGATTCAACAAATCCGTGAGTCGGAAAAGTGGGGTTTGGATCGGCAGTCGCCTCAATTTGCCTTCGAAAAAGTTTTCGAGCGAATGCGTGCGCGCCGTGCCAGGATCGCGCCCCATGATTCTCAGGAGCGCTTCGAATCGCTAGGCGTGGACGTCTTCCGCAGCGAAGCCCGTTTCGTTTCGCCGCGTGAAATGGAAGTCAATGGACAGAAGGTGCGCGCGAAAAATTTCGTGATTGCGACGGGGAGTCGCGCTGCCATTCCGAAAATTGAAGGGATTAACTCAATTCCTTATTTCACCAATGAAACGATTTTCGACGGGCTGAAGGAAAAACCCGAGAGCATGATCGTGCTCGGCGGAGGGCCAATCGGTTGCGAACTGGGGCAAGCCTTCAGCCGGCTCGGAGTACAAGTGACGATTGTCCAGAGTGCGGCGCAACTCCTCCCGTGGGAAGATGTCGATGTTGCGGACTTCATGCAGAAGCGCTTCATGGCCGAAGGAATTCGTGTCCCCCTGAACGCGGCGGCAAAGCGCGTCTCGATGCGCGATGGAAAAGTCGCTTTGGAATTTGCTGATGCCGCGCCGATCACTGCCGACGTGATGTTAATCGCTGCTGGAAGGACGCCAAATTTGCGCGCACTCAACCTCGAAACGGCCGGTGTCGACTACGACGAGCAGGGCGTAAAAGTGAATACCTGCCTTCAAACGTCGCAGCCGCACATTTACGCGGCTGGAGATATTACAAATCGCCTCAGGTTCACGCACACGGCCGATTTCACCGCGCGGATTGTCGTGCGCAATATCCTGATGCCGCTTCAACTGCTGCGGCAAAAAGTCGATTGGTCGGTGGTGCCGTGGTGCACCTACACCGACCCGGAAGTTGCGCACGTCGGCCTCGGCGAAAAGGAGGCGAAGCAGAAGAACATCCAATACAACTTGTTCGTCGTCCCCCTGGAAGATGTCGATCGGGCCGTGGTCGAGAGCGAAGAAGCTGGGTTCGCAAAAATCCTGACTATTAAGGGTTCCGACAAAATTCTTGGCGCAACCATTGTCGCGCCGCATGCTGGCGACTTGTTGCAGGAGTTCGTGCTCGCGATGAACGCGAAGATCGGTCTGGGCAGAATTGCATCCATGATCCACGCGTATCCAACATTCGCCGAGCTGGCGCGCAAAGCCGGCGACAAATACAACAAGACGCGGCTTACTCCACGGGCCAAAAAGATCTTCACCTGGCTCTACGCCCGCGCGCGAAGATGAAGTTTCTGGGGAGCGCATGCGCCTCGCGTGCTGGCGATCGCGGCGTCGCGATCGCGGATTTTTGCGGGCGCGCCGAGATTGGGGAAAGTTTCGGCGAGGGCGCCAAAACCGATACGCGAGGGCGCGTGTGCTCCCCGGAGTGTCGCCTCCGTCACGAAATGACTTCTAACAACAAAAAACGATCCAGAAGCGCAATCGGTCGGCTGGTCGCGCTGCTCGCGATCGTCGTCGCTCTTTTCCTCGCGGTGAAATTTCTGCCCGTCCAGGAATGGCTAAGAGATTTCAACGATTGGGTCGGTCACATGGGCACGGCCGGGACTCTAATTTTCGTGATCGTTTACGCTGTCGCCACCGTGCTGCTGGCGCCCGGAGCCATTCTCACTATCGGCGCCGGATTTGCCTTCGGTCTTTGGAAAGGTTTTCTGGCCGTTTCTGCTGGCTCGACTCTGGGCGCGGCTTTGGCTTTCCTTGTCGCCCGCTTCATTGCTCGCGACAAAGTCGAGGCCATCGCGCTGCGAAACGAAAAGTTTCAGCGAATCGACAATGCAATCGGCAGACAAGGTGCGAAGTTGATTTTCTTGTTGCGTCTCAGCCCCGTGATTCCGTTTAATCTGAGCAATTATTTTTACGGCCTGACCGGAGTGAGATTCTGGCCGTACGTGCTGGCGAGCTGGATCGGCATGATGCCCGGCACATTGCTTTATGTTTACATCGGCACTGCCGGTAAGGCAGCTGTGGCTGCCGCAGCAAGCGGCTCCGCGGTAAAGCACGGCTGGCAATACTGGACGTTGCTGAGTGTTGGTCTGGCAGCCACAGTCATCGTTACGATCTGGGTCACAAAAATCGCGCGCAACGCGCT
>DATIOX010000002.1:0-30337 GCA_035472675.1 Candidatus Dormiibacterota bacterium | reverse complement strand
GGACAGTCGGTAAAAGCGTTAGCGGCGGCGGCTGATACGGCGCAGGCGGTAAAGGCAACAATTCATTCTTCCCGGCAGACGGCGGGGAATGTCTGCCTGTCCACAGACCGACTGATGCCAGCTCTGGCGGCTGCCAGCCATGTTGCTGGGCAAAGTGAATCAGCGTGGCAACGTGAACGTCCTCTAGGCGATGTTTCAATTTGTCTGCGTATTCGCCTTGTTTGACTTCCGGCCAACGCTCTTGCAGCACTTCAATTGCATCCGAATCGGGCAACGCGTCGCCGACAGCCGACACAAAATGCAGCCACTCGTCGTAGCCAGGCTTGCCTGGAATCACCGCGAGCATCTCGCGAATCTGTTCTTTGCTAGGTTTGTCACGCAGCGCGAGCGTGCGTGTCGGTTTCGCTTGAAGAGGCTGCAGTTCTTTCACCAGCGCGCGCAGTTGATCGAGCGTGACGTTCTCGAACGCCTGAGGCGCATCGAGCACTTTGCTCAGTCGATGTGGACGCTCTGTTATGTGGTCGCCCTTCGCAGCGCTCGTGCCGTAAAGTCGCACTATGCGCGCCGGATTGTGCACTGTGCGATCCAGCTTTGCGCCGTTGCCGTCGAAGTGTTCAGCCAAACCTGCGAGCACATGCTCGAGCACCTTTTCGTCATCGCGCGGCAGATCGACGCGATAAAGCAGATGCGTCCCGTTGCCGCTGTCGGCAACTAATGGCGCCGGCCAGTTGCGTTGTTTCAGAAAAGCGAAGATCGCGCGAGCTTTCTGTCTCGCTGATTCTTTCTCGAGATCAGTGGCAGAAACTCCTGAAGGTCGCACAGCATCGATGTCGATCAGCAAAAAGCGCCGATACTCGATGTCGTTGTCGCTTGTCGTTGCATCGCCTTTGCGCGCGTATTTCAGGCGGTTCTTCGCGCGAGCCAGCAGTGCCCCCTCCACTGGATTCAGCGTGATGTAAACGCCAACAAAAGATTCAAGCTTGCTCAGTTCGCTGATGAGCGCAGCGGACGAGTTAAAGTAGCCAAAGACTGTTCCTTCGAATCGCTGCCCTTTGAGTCGTGCGGAGAGCGCGCGAACCTCAAAGACCTTGAATGGCTCTCTGACAAGTCGCACTGCCTTGAGCACTGAAGCTTCGTCGAAGGTCATTGCGGCTGCTCCTTTCTAATCAGCGCACACGAGGCAGAAAAGTTCGCCAGTCAGCGCGCTTTTGCCGTTGTTGCCGCCCAGATTAACGTTCGAGACAAAGGCTCCGCACGACGCACACGGTCGCAATCCCGGCAAGGGGATGATCTGCGTCAGATCAAACTCGCTCCAGCTCGCACGCTTGCGTGAAAGCGTCGCGAGTGTAACTTCTGGCGATCTCTGAAATTGAACTTGTGAGCGGCCGGTTCGTAGCTGGCCGTTTGCTTTTTGATTTTGCATTTGAGCGTTTTCATTTCTAAGAAGCGCGTTTCTCCGTTTCGCCTCGAGCCTCCTCAACGCGCCGCAGCCTCTAAGGCTTCGATGTCGCTCAGCTTGTAGCGCAGCAGTCTCTGATTAAAACGAATCGCCTTGAGAAGACCCGCCTTCTCGCGGCGTTTGACGGTCTCAGTGCTCGTTTGCCAGCGATCAGCGACCGCTTTGCGGCTCAACAACTGTTCTCGCGTATTCATGCCTCGGTTCTTTGGCACACGGTCTTTGAACCCAACTTCAGGCAGCCGCCCGGCGGATTGTGATGATCGAACTTGCTTATTCATACGCCGATTAAATAGCACACGTTTTTGCCCACTCCGGGTGAGAGAATGAACGGCGCGCAATTGGGCAAAAAACGGACAAGATTCGGCGCTCAAAAAGCCCAATCTGGACAGAAAGCGACAAGCTTGCGCGTGTTTCTGGACAAGAAAAGCCAGGAATCGGACAAAAGTTTTTCTTAAGATTTTATTTGACGAGATTTCTTCCTTAGGCCTTTTGCGACTTTCCTCCGCTTCTGCTCACGACGGAGTTGAACAATCTGGTCGAGCACCGGTATCGGCAGATCGTAAACATCTCTCCCATTCAAAGTGCGCCTGAAGGCCGCGAGGAAAGTTTCAGCAGTGCAAAAGAAATCTGCTAACGACATTGTAGTCAGTGATGCCCGCCAACCCTTAAAGAGCCCTGGCGACTTTAGGCGCATGTGATTGAGCAATGCCTTCGGCCTCTTGAAGCGCAGTCCGTGTTTGCCCAAATACCGCCGGGCCGGGTCCTCATTCCACTCTTTTAGTGGATCGTGTTCCAACGTCAACGTAGCTTTGGGTTTGCGCCGCTCCATCAACCATTCCTCAACGCGTGGCCAGCAGCCGAGCTCTGTAATCAGTTCGTCCAAACTTTTTTCGGACAGCTCTTGATAAAAGAACGTTGCCTCAAGATAGAACTGCATTGCCCTCCTCAGGGCTGCTTTGATTTCTCGATTCTCGTATGCTACCCGGCCCGGCTTAAGGCCAGGGGTCAGAATCGCTGCAAGAAAAGCCAGCTCTATCGGCTCCGGCAGCGCCGGCGGGCACTCGCGCCAGTCGGAGAGCCTCTTCTTTTCCAAAGTTGTCGTTTCTCCATTAACGTTTCATCATTTAAGAGGCGCCTCGTAGCCTGATGCGCTTTTAAAAGGCGGCTTTTTTAGTGGCGAAAGCCGTTACGTTCTTGGGGCGCCCCGCAAGCAGATTGCCCATGCCGATCGTCACGCGCTCCTTTTGATCTAGATAGTGTTGCGCGGTAATAGCAATGTCTGCATGGCGTAGCATCCTGCTTGCCACATAAATGCCAGCCTTCGCACAAATCTGGCTACCAAACTCTTTCCTCAACTCATGCAGCGGTTTTGCTGCCGTCACGCCTTTCGCACGCAGCCACACCGTCAAAGCATCGAAATCCGGTTGCGCGCGATAGTGAGCGTAAGTTGTGGCGCTGCGCGGTTCCGCGTCCGCCTGAATAACAAACGCACCGAGTGCTTTAGCGTGCCAACCTCGAAACATCGCCAGAAGTTCCGTGTCAATCGGCACGTCGCCCGCCCCATCAGAAGTTTTCGGCGTGAAAAATTCCGTCGCTTCTATGCGAATAACTCCCTGATTCCACCGGAACGCTGACCATTGGAGTTTGTCGATCTCGTTGCGGCGCAGCCCAGCCATAGTCGCCAAGAGAAAGATTTTCAGTTGCTCTTGAGGAAGCTCGCGCACGGCATCGTGAATCAATGCCTCAATATCAACAGTGCTGTGGTAGCGCATGGATTCCCGCTCATAGAATGCCACGCCGTCGAACGGCAGCTTGTCCGGCTTGTGCATTGATACGTGCCTGAGCAATTCCGATGCAAAAAGGCTCTTGGCCTGGCGCATCATTGAGTTGCAAGAGATTCGCGCCCGACGCTGCTTCAACGGATTTCCGCCGGCCTTTCTCACGATAGCAATCCGCCATTTGTTCACCCTCTCGGGTGTAACGTCCGCCAGCTTGATGCGATCAATCTTCGCAACCCACGCGGCGCGTCCACCGGTGACGTAATCGAATTTCTCGCGCCCACCTTTGATGTCGAAAATCTGCGAAAGGATCGTGCGGAATTTTTGGCAGTAATCCTCGAAAGTTTTCGGTTTGCCTGACCAATGCCCGCGTAACTCACTCAGAAAATCGCCAACTGTTGAAACCGATTTGCGCGCCATCTCGGGCTTGAACTTTTCCAGTGTCGCATCCCAGCCCGCGCCGACCAGCATTGTGTAAATGTCTTTCGCTTTCGCAGCTGCTGCCGCCTTGTTCGACGTTTTCAGATTGAACAATTCGCGACGTCCGCGCCATTGGATTCGAGCTGCCCAATCTCCCACGCGCTGCGTTTGCTCGTTTCGTCTGTATGTGGGCTTGAAAATCACATCATGCCAATAGCGCGCATCCGTTTTGCCAAAACTGTGCTTGGCCACTTCTTGGCCACTTTCTTCGTTCAGTCCTGACCCGATCTGCTTTAAACTTCTCATACTTTGTACCTCTATAAGCTCCTGACTTTCACTAGAATAATCGGAACACTTGAGAACAATAGCAAACAGAATTGATTAAGCTAACATAAAAACTCTTAATCACTGGGTTGCAGGTTCGATTCCTGCACGGTGCACAATATTCCCTTAATCGACGTATCGTTGCGCGATGGGCGTCTTGCGGCCAATGCCGAAGGCGCGGCTTGTTACTTTCAATCCGGGGGCGGATTGCTCCCGCTTGTATTCATTAAGATCAACACGGCGCTGCACCCATCGCACCGTTTTTTCATCAAACCCGCGCGCGATAATGTCACGGGCACTCAAGTTTTCTTCCACGTAAAGCTGCAGAATCTTGTCGAGGATATCGTACGGCGGCAATGTGTCCTGGTCTTTTTGGTTCGGTTTCAACTCTGCGCTGGGCGCTTTTTCAATTGTTGATCTCGGAATGATTTCTCGGTTAGCGCCTGATCGCGCTGAGTAATCGGAATTGATCCAGCGCGCGAGTTCATAAACCATCGTTTTCGGGACATCGTTGATCACTGCCAGCCCACCTGCCATATCGCCATAGAGCGTGCAATATCCGACAGCCAGTTCGCTTTTGTTTCCGGTAGTCAGCAAGAGGTGACCGAACTTGTTCGAGAGCGCCATCAACGTCATCGCACGCAAACGCGGCTGCATATTTTCTTCTGTCTCGTTTTCAGGTAGTCCTTTGAAAATTTCTTTGAACTGCGCTTTGAAATCTCTGAACGCGTCGGTGATCGGAATCTCGAAGAACTTTATTTCTAGGTTTCGCGCGAGTGAGCGCGCGTCGTCGATGCTGCCAGGCGATGAGTACGGACTCGGCATGGAAACACCAATTACATTTTTAGCTCCCAGCGCGTCCACCGCAATGACGGCGGTCACCGCGGAATCAACTCCACCGCTCAGTCCAATCACCGCAGAATAAAAATTGCACTTGCGGAAATAATCACGAACACCCAGGGAAAGCGCGGCAAAAAGCTGTTCCGGCGTTTTGCACTCATAAAATTCAATCGCGTCGGTCAAATCTGTATCGACGACTTTCGCCTCTTCGCGAAATGCTGCCAGTTGCGCGATCAAGTTGCCCGAAGCATTCACGGCAATCGAGTTTCCATCGAAGATCAGCTGATCGTTCCCGCCGACAATGTTGCAGTAACAGATTGGCCGTTGATACGCGCGCGCTTGCGCCGCGATCATCTCAAATCGACATGCAGGCGCACCCAGGCGAAATGGTGACGCGCTTAGGTTCACGATGATTTCTGCACCCTGCTCCACGAGATTGCGCATCGGTTTCACATCATAAAGCGGCCGCGGCAGATAATCGTCCGTCCAGATATCTTCGCAGATGGTCACGCCAACTTTCCTCCCGTGTGCCTCAAACGGCTCAACGCGTCTCGCCGGCTCGAAATAGCGGTCCTCGTCAAAAACATCGTAAGTTGGCAAGAGCGACTTGTACGTTTTACGAATCGGCTTGCCGCGCTCGAGCAAAGCTGCAGCGTTATGAAACGGTTTACCGCGTCCCTCATTACGATCGACAAATCCGACCAGCAACGCGGTGTCTCCGACGTGAGAATGAAGTTTCTCCAGAAGAGCAAGATTTTCCGGCACGAACCGCGATTTAAAAACTAAATCCTGCGGAGGATATCCGGTGATCGCCAGTTCCGGCGTCAGCACTAATTCCGCGCCTGCGGCAGCAAGCCGCTCATAAGCGCCGATGATCAGTTCGCAATTGCCGCTCAAATCCCCGACAGTCGGGTTAATTTGAGCAAAACCAATCTTCATGCCGCGCTAAGGCAGGTTATGCGCAACGCTGCGACCGGCAACGTTCTTTTGCTGCGGCCTTCTGAATTATCTGCCGTAGCTCACGCGCCAGATGGTGCCATTACCGTCTTCGCTGATTAGGAGACTGCCGTCCTTGGCGGCGGTGATTCCGACTGGGCGACCCCAGACTTTACCCTCGGACGTAACAAAACCAGTCACGAAATCCTCGTACTCACCACGCGCTTTACCGGTGGAATGATCAAACGGCACGCGCACTATTTTGTAACCGGTGCGTTTCATTCGATTCCATGAACCGTGGAAGGCGGCGAAGATGTCGCCTTTGTATTCAGACGGAAATTGGTCGCCCGCGTAAAAACACAGATTCAGCGTGGCTGAGTGCGCCTGCACGAGCACATCCGGAAGAACGACCTTATGAGCAAGCTCAGGATGTTTTCCTTTGTGGCGCGGATCGGGATGATTGCCGATGTAAAACCATGGCCAGCCATAAAAGCTGCCGGGACGCACACTGCTGATGTAGTCGGGAGGTAGATCTTCGCCGATCTCGTCTCGCTCGTTGGTGCTCATCCAAAGCTCGTTCGTACCGGGGCGAAACGCAATTCCGACGGCGTTGCGAATGCCCCACGCGTAAACCTTTTGTCCGGTGCCGTCGGGATTAAACTCGAAGATACGCGCGCGGTTTTCTTCCGCGGCCTTATCGGACACATTCGAGCGTGAACCGATCGACACGTACATCTTCTTGCCATCCGGTGAGAAAACGATGTCGCGGGTCCAGTGTCCCCCGCCGCGCAATAACCCGCCGGGGGAGAGATGAGCGGCCAGTTGCTGCGCTGGCCCGCGCGCTTTGATATCGCCATTGCGATACGGAAACCGAATCACGCCGTCCGTATTAGCTACGTACAGGAATTGAGGCTCATCACCGGGCGGATAAAAGGCGATTCCAAATGGCCTGTTCAAGTCGTGTTCGGTGAAGATTTCATTGGTGTTAGCCCCGCCACTCTTCTTTGTATCGCGCAATACACGAATTTGATTGGCGTGACTTTCCACGACAAAGATGTCGCCATTTGGCGCAGCAAGTAGGAAGCGCGGGTCGCGGAAACCATCAGCATAAAGGTCAATCTTGAAACCGGGCGGTACTCGAAGTCGAGCGTCTGCCGGGCGTCGGGCTACACGGGGCAAATTAATTGCCAGCGCATTTGAACTGGCCGGAGGCAAATCCTGAACTGTAATTTTGCGCCGGACGCCAGGCGTGTCCTTTGTCCAATCGCCCATGGCGGCCTTGCCCGTGAGCACTGTGCCGCTCTCGGCGGCCACACCAACGTGAGCCTCAAAACTGAAAGCAGCTGCGATGAAGATTGCGCAACAACTAGAGAGAATTCTCCGACGATCTTGCATTTACGTTCCAATCGCTTCGAAACGTAAGCTCGCGTGTGGGTCGGCGCTCCCAGAAGGAAGCAATATGGACGCGTTACCGATCGCCCGGGACCCAATTTCAACGCGCGGTCGTACCCAGCTTTTCAACGAGCGCTTTCCCTTTCTTGCGATCGCTGATCACGAACGTGTTATTTTCGCCATGTGTGGACCACGGGCCGCGCGGGACTTCGGTGAAATCTACAAACTTCCAATCGGTCACGTCTGTTTCCTTCAAGCCAAGATAATCGCGCACAGCAGGTGAAACATCGATGCCGGCGCCTTTGTTGAGATTTGGCTTCGGACGTTCGTTGCCGAATACGTATTGCCAGTGATCGGTGCGGAACGGTCCTGCATCCTCCCACTGAGCATAAGCAACGCGATTGCCCTTGCGAATAGCGACCCATCGATCTTTGCAGGTAGAAACGGCGGGGCCTTGGTACGTTTCCTTGAACCAAGGAACAACGCGCGGCGCTTCGGGCCGATGACCAGTGTGCGCTTTATCATTATAAGGAAGCGCACAATAAAATGGGTTCTGTCGCGGTGTGAATTTTACTGGAATGTAGTTGTTTCGGTGAGCGGGATTTGGATCGTCGAAACCACCATAGTTTCTTGTCCATTGTTTGTCCCATGAGCTCGTGCGATTGGGCACCAGATTATTTCCGCTCGGTTGCTCACCGATCCAAAAAATGGTTGTGACGATATTGCTTTTCCACGCATAACGCTGTGCGGCTTCCGATTGCAGTTTGAATAATTGCCTCGGGATAAATGAGATTGAACTCCGGCTCTCTGAACGGTCGTCTGCCGATTTCTGAGATTTTTTGCTGAACTTCGTCTTGGCAGGCTCAGTTTTTTCCGCCGTACCATGTGCAAAAAGAGATGAAATCGACGACAGGATGACTGCGATCGTGTGAGTAAATTTTCCTGGTTTCATTATTGTGACGTTAAGGCAGTGTGAAAAAGGAAGATGTGCGTCTTTCTTTATTTTCGTTCACGAGGACGCGGATGCGCGTCAGTCGCGGCGAATTCGGATGCGCCGTAAAATGCTCGGTTGAACCTCTATGCGGATTCAGATTAGTCAACAAATTTTCCCGGATTTAAGATTCCGTTCGGATCGAGTGCTTGTTTGAGCCGCCGATGCAACTGACGCGCCACGTTGCTGGTCGCCTCGGGCCACCAGCGTTTTTTGGCAATCCCGATTCCATGCTCGCCGGTAATCACGCCGCCCCAGGCCAACACCTGCCCGAAGAGATCGTCGAGCGCGTGTTGGACTTTTTCGCGCACAACTGCATCGCGATTGTAACGGTCTGCCATGATATTGACGTGAATGTTGCCGTCCCCGGCGTGACCGAAACAGGCGATTAGAAATCCATACTTAGTCTGTAGTGTCTTCGCGAATTCCATGAGATCGACCAGACGACTGCGGGGCACGACCACATCCTCGTTTAGCTTCGTCAGGCCGGTCGCGCGCAGTGAATTGCTGAACTGACGGCGCAATGCCCAGAGTTTTTCGCAATCCGCCTCACCGATTGCCATCTCGACGGCATTTGGTTTTCTTTTCTCGATCAATTCGCCAATAGCGGCGGATTCGCTACGAACACTTTCCTCCTGGCCATCGAGATCGACGAGCAGATGCGCGTTACCTTCGGGGACAAGCATTTTTCCCAGATCGCGCCGCGCTGCTTCCAACGTGAAATGATCGGCGATTTCCAGCGAAGAAGGCAAAAACCCGGCGGCAAAAATCGCCTGCACGGCTTCGGCGGCTTGTACCGCAGTGTCAAACGCGGCTGACAAAGTCGCGCGTGCCGGTGGAAGCGGAAGCAAACGCAGCGTGATCTCAGTCACCACGCCGAGCATTCCTTCCGAGCCAACAAACAGACTTATCAGGTCGAATCCCGTCTTGTTCTTGTGCACGCGGCCGCCTGTCCGCAGCACTTCGCCACTGGCCAGCACCACTTCAAGGCCGATTACATAATTTCGCGTCACGCCGTATTTCAAACACCGCGGTCCGCCTGCGTTCGTGGCGACATTCCCGCCAATAGTGCAATCCTTCATGCTCGCTGGGTCCGGCGGATAAAATAATTTTTGTTCACGCCCAGCCGCTTTCAGGTCAGCTGTAACGACGCCCGGTTCGACAATTGCGACTGCGTCGGCGAAGCTGATTTCCTTGATCCGATTCATTTGCGCCAGCGAAAGGGCAATCCCGCCACGAACTGGCACGCATCCGCCCACGTAACCAAATCCGCCGCCACGGGCTGTGACGGGAACTTTTTCCCGTGATGCAAACTGAAGCAGTTTGCTGATGTCATTTGTCGATCGCGCGAAAACGACGACATCTGGTTCATGAGCGGCGAACCATTTGTCGCTGCTGTGTGCTGCCACAGTTTCAGGATCATCTGCGACAATTTCGTCGCCCAAAAGTTCCCGAAGTCTCGAAGCGACTTCCATAGGGACTAACGTGGCGCGCCTGAGTTGTAGGGCAACCCCGAACGCTTTCGGGGTTGCTAATCGATGCGACGGCAGGCGGATTTGCTTGCCCTACAATTCTCTCGCGATCGCGATTCGGTAATGCCGCGCTGGCTCCATCCGCGTAAGGAGCTTTTCGACTCCCGGAAGAATCACTGGCTTGGTCTCGTCGGCGCCGGCAAATTCTTTCACAGCATCCATTGAATCGAATCGAAGCAGCGTGACGAATTCGGTTCCATTGTCATCTTCGCGGATGAACAATTCTGCACCGTGATAACCTTTGATGTGTCGCGCAGCAAAGGTCGGGAAAATTTCGTCGCGCAGCATGTTCTCATACGTCTTTGCGTCGATTCGTTGCGTCCAGCCATGCCAGATCCGCGCGATCATGTAGCATTTAGGGGTAGGGCGCGATCACAGCCTGTCTGCCGTGGCGGGGATGCGCCGTTTCGGGATTCGATGGCGATCACAAACAATGAGCGGGATTAGGAAGCAGAACTGATCACATTCCCATTATTTGATACCCGCCATCAACATAGATGACCTGGCCGGTTATTGCTGCGGCTCCATCGCTCGCGAGAAACACTCCGGTGGCACCCAATTCGGCCGGATCACAACTACGTTTCAAAGGCGCACGTTCCTGATAATGTTTCAACATCGATGTGAATCCGCTGATGCCGCGCGCGGCCAGCGTCTGAACCGGTCCAGCAGAGATGCAGTTTACCCGGATTTTTTTCGGGCCGAGATCGTAGGCAAGATAACGTGTACTCGCTTCGAGGCTGGCCTTGGCCACGCCCATCACGTTGTAGTGCGGCACGACTTTCTCCGAGCCGTAATAAGTCATAGCTACGATGCTGCCGCCGTCTGTCATCAAAGGTGCCACTTCGCGTGCGAGCGCCACGAGCGAGTATGCGCTCACGTCATGCGCCGTGCGAAACGCTTCGCGCGTTGTGCTCACAAAATCTCCTTCTAACGCTTCCCGTGGCGCAAATGCGAGCGAATGAAGCATCAAATCCACGCGATCGGTCTCTATTCGCACATTTTCGAAGAATGCTTTGATCTCATTGTCGTTGGAAACGTCGCAGGGAAACAACGGAGTTTTCTCTCCAAACTCGCCCACTAATTCCTCAACGTTTTCCTTTAGCCGTTCGCCTTGATAATTGAAAATCAAGCGTGCACCTGCGGCCGCCCATTCTTTTGCGATCGCCCACGCGATGCTGCGCTTGTTTGCCACGCCGAAGACAACGCCGACTTTTCCTGCCAAAACTTGCTGCGTCATAAATCCCTGCATGATACCCGCATTTCCGACATCGCAAAGATGCTTGCCTTGGCTAGAGTCGTAATGCCTATGATTACTCGATTCGGAGTTTTTTGTGCTTCGCTCATTTGGATTTGGTCAGTGTCGATTTTGACGGCGCAAGAGGAACCGCAATCAAGTCGTCCACCACTAACGGCTGTCTCGCCCACGGCTTCGGCTGCTCCGGCGGCCGCTCTGTCTTCCTTGGCGACACCGACTCCTTCACCTACGCCGCCGCAACTTACAGACGTGCTTTTCAAAAATTTGAAAGCGCGCTCGATTGGTCCGGCAGTGATGGGTGGTCGAGTCTCGGATATTGCGATTAGTCCAAACAATCCATTTGTCTTCTATGTCGGCCTCGCACACGGCGGCGTTTTCAAAACGAACGACAACGGCGTTTCTTTTGAGCCAATCTTCGATAAGCAATCGATGCTCTCGATTGGTGCAGTTGCGGTTGCGTCAGCCGATTCGGATGTGATTTGGGCGGGAACCGGCGAGGCCAATGATCGAAATTCGTCTGGGTGGGGCGATGGTGTTTATAGATCTACCGATGGTGGTGAGAAGTGGCAGAACGTCGGGCTGAAGAACAGCCGTACCATCGCGCGGATCGTTGTTGATCCGAAAAAGCCAGATGTCGCTTACGTTGCCGCAATGGGCAATTTGTGGACGGATGGCGGTGAACGCGGGTTGTTCAAGACCACTGATGCAGGCAAAACATGGAAACTAGCCTTGAAAGCAGCTGCACCGCACGATGCGCACACTGGATGTGGTGACGTGGTGATTGATCCAACGAATGCGGAGACTGTATACGCTGCGCTTTATGCACGACAACGCACACCGTGGAGTTTCACGTCCGGTCCCAGCGTGACGGGTGGCGAAGATGTCGGGGGAATTTTCAAGAGCACCGATGGTGGCGCGACCTGGAAGAAACTCGGCGGAGGTTTGCCTGCTCAAACCGGTCGCATTGGGCTAGCGATCAGCGCGAGTAACCCCAGGGTGGTTATGGCGGTCGTGCAAAGTTACGAAGGAGGTTTTGGCAGGCTGGATGATCTGCGCAGCAAAACGGGCGGCGTTTTTCGATCCGAAGACGCGGGCGAAAAATGGACGCGCATGAGCGCAATGGCCCCACGTCCATTTTATTTCAGCCAGATCCGCATCGATCCTGCAAACGACCAGCGCGTTTATGTTCTGGGGTTTGCCCTGCTGGTGTCTGATGATGGCGGCAAAAATTTTCGTGAAGATCTAAGCGAGAAGGTTCACCCGGATTGTCACGCGCTCGCGATTCAGCCCGGCACGGTGCCTCCGCCGAAGCCGCCCAAACCGGAAGACAAAAACAAGCTCCCGAAACCGCAAGTTTGCCAGCGTTTGCTGCTCGGGACAGATGGCGGGGTGTATCAGAGTTTTGCCGGCGGCAAGAACTGGGATCATCTGAACAAGATTCCCGCAGGAGAATATTATCGAATTTCTCTCGACGACACGAAACCGTATTTCCGAATTGCAGGTGGCCTTCAAGACAACGAAAACTGGGTGGGCCCGAGTGGAGTGCAGAGTAAGGAAGGTATTCGCAACTGCGATTGGACCGCGCTTGCCGGTGGGGACGGCTTTTACGTCTTGTTTGATCCGACTGATCACGACACCTTTTATGCGGAAAGTCAGCAGGGCGAAGTCCATCGGATCAATTTGCGAACCGGCGAAATACGGCGTTTGCGTCCCGAGTCAGCCGAAGGTCAGCCGCGTTATCGCTTCCATTGGAATTCACCAATGATCATGAGCCGACATAACCCGGGCGTGATTTACCTCGGCGGGAACCGCGTTTTCAAGCTCACCGACCGGATGGAGAAATATTCCGTAATCAGTCCCGACCTGACGTACAACGACCCAACCAAAACAAACGCCACCGGAAGTGGCGCGGAAAATTACGGGGTCGTCTTTTCGCTCGCCGAGTCGCCGAAGCGCGCCGGTCTGTTGTGGGCTGGGACGGATGATGGACGGCTCTGGATCACAGAGAATGACGGTGGCAAGTGGACGGAATTGACGAGTAATTTGCCGGAGTCGGCGCGCAGCCAATGGGTCGTGCGTATTGAGCCGTCCAGTTTCGATGCGAATGTGGCGTACGTTGCGACCAATGCGTATCGGTCGGGTGATGATCGCCCCATAATTCTGCGCACGGCTGATCTGGGCAAAACATGGGAAGCTATCACGGGCGATCTTCCGCAAGGTAATCCTGTTGAAGTTGTTCGTGAGGACCCGGTAAATCCGAAACTACTTTACGCAGGTACGCACTTCGGAGTGTTCGCGTCGTTCGATCAAGGCGCGCATTGGGTGCGCATCGGTGATGTTCCTTCGGTCCGCGTGGACGATATCCAGATTCATCCGCGCACGTCAGATCTTGTCATTGCAACGCATGGTCGCAGCATTGCCATTCTTGACGACACCATCCCATTTCGCGAATTCACACCGGAGATTGCGTCCAAGCCGGTTCAATTGTTTAGCGTGCGTTCTGTGAGCGGCGCTTATTTTCAACCAGGATTTGTTGATTCGAACGGCAAGGGGATTTATCGCGGCCAAAATCCGCCCGAAGGGGCGTTGCTCACAGTCTGGGTGCGGGACTTTACAGGTGACGAAATCAAAATCGTCGTGACAAAATCAACTGGACAGCCAGTCGCAAATCTAAAAGCGCCGGGCACACCGGGTTTTACCCGATTGAACTGGGACCTGCGGCCGACCAAAGACGTGATTGCTGAATACGGTGGTGATGATCCGAAACGGCTTCTCCCAGCCGGAGATTACACAGCGGAGTTGACCTTCGGCACAACAAAAGTGAAACAGACCTTCCATCTTGAGCTGGCCGAAGGCATCACGCCGCGGTGAGCTTTCCCCTTATGCCTGCGATCGGGATCACGGGCGGAATTTCCACGGGCAAAAGCACGTTTTTTGGTTGCCTGCGAGAGATCATACCGGCGGCGAAATTCTTCGATGCCGATGTGGCAGCGCGCTCACTGCCGAAACTTCCAGAGGTGAAACAGGAAATCCTCGGTCAGTTCGGGAGGGAGGTCTTTTCGCCGGAGGGGGACTTGAATCGAGCTAAACTTCGAGCGATAGTATTCGCCAACGCGACCAAAAGGCGCTCGCTCGAACAAATTCTTCACCCTCGGATACGTCGCCAGTGGATGGCGCAGGCGAACAGGCATCGTAATTCTCATGATTTCTTTTTTGCTGATATCCCACTTCTCTATGAAACGGCTGGTGAAACCTTGTGCGAGCGGGTTGTCGTGGTTGCCTGTTCGCACAAAGTGCAGTTAGACCGATTGGTGAAGCGAATAAGCCTGAAAGCCTCCGAAGCCGAACAAATGATTAACTCACAGATGCCTCTCGAGGAGAAAATCAAGCGTGCAGATCATGTCGTTTGGAATAATGGCGACCGAGCGGCGCTTATGGAACAAGCGAAAAGTCTTGTTGTGCTTTGGCAAGAGCAAAGATGGAAGAAAAGCTAAAGGTCTCGACCTCGCAGACAGAAACTGTAGAGGCAGGAGTCTCGCCTGCACATACCAAAAGCGCAGCGGACGCTTCGCAAGCCTCCAAGACGCGATCCAACGAAGGGAACAAGTTAAAAACCGACCTCGCACTCGATCTGAACGAGCTGCAAGAATCCTCGAGTGAAGAACTAGAGGCCTTGGCGCGCGATTTGGATGTTTATCTACACCCTGCGCGGTCGCGACATCAGCACCTTCTCGATATCATCCGCGCGGCATTAGCAAGTGGCGCTCCTGTCACTGCGGAAGGTTTCCTCGATCAGGTGGGCGATTCCTTTGCCATGTTGCGCTGGCCGAAATTGAACTTTCTGCCAGTTCCGGAGGATGTTTGCGTATCTCGCGCGCTCATTGAACAGCATCATCTGCGGCCTGGGCAAAAGATTGCAGGGACAGTGCAATTGCCAGGTCAACGCGGGAAGTTCCTCCCTCTTGAGAAAGTCACAAGAATCGAGGGCCAACCAGCTGAGGAATGGACGGAGCCAACCGACTTCGACAAGCTAACGCCGCAATTTCCGCAGGGCAGGATCATTCTGGAAAATCCGAAGACGAATTCTCTCACTGCGCGCGCAGTGGATTTGCTGGCACCGCTCGGGCGCGGACAGCGCGGGCTTGTCGTCGCGCCGCCGCGAGTGGGCAAAACTATCGTGCTAAAGGAAATCGCCAAAGCAATTCGGGTAAATCATCCTGACATTGTTCTTATCCTACTTTTGGTGGACGAGCGGCCGGAAGAAGTGACGGACTTGGAGCGGGAAATCGACTGCCAGATTTACCATTCCAACTTTGACGAAAGCGTGCAGCGACACGTGCAAGTGGCAGAGATGGTGATGGAGCGCTCCAAACGTCTCGTAGAAATGAAACAGGATGTGGTGCTTTTACTCGACAGCATCACGCGGCTTTCGCGTGGGTACAACAACATGCAGCCGGGCAGGGGACGAATCATGTCGGGTGGCGTGGAGGCGAAGGCGCTGATCAAGCCAAAGAAATTTTTCGGCTCTGCGCGCAATGTGGAAGAAGGCGGTAGTCTGACCGTGCTCGCGACCGCTTTGACTGAAACCGGCAGTCGAATGGATGAATTGATTTTCGAAGAATTCAAGGGCACCGGCAATATGGAGTTGCATCTTGATCGCGCCCTGCAGGAGAAACGGCTATATCCGGCTATCCACCCGATGCTCTCAGCTACTCGGCGCGAGGAGCTGTTGTATCATCCCGATGAATGGGAACGCGTCCTGATGCTGCGCAAAACGATGGCAGCGCTTCCGCCTCTCGAAGCGATGGAAAAGCTCATCGATAACCTGCAAGCGACCAAAACCAACGCTGAATTGCTCTTGAGCGGATTGCGCTGACGCGAAACGTGATTACGGACGCCGCGCGACTCGTAAGTTTAGTTCAGCAAATCGAATCTGCCGATCGCGTCGCAGTCGATACCGAAGCCGACAGTCTCCATTCGTATCGGGAAAAACTTTGTTTGCTCCAAATCAGCGTCCCGGCAATCGGCGCGGTAGGTGGCGTCACCGATGCCGGGCCACGCGTGTCCCCGGGTTATGAATCCGCGCGGGCTATTTGCGATTATATAGTCGATCCACTGGCCAATACCGCTCTGGAGCCATTGCGTCGCGGGCTGGAAGCAAAGGAAATCGTTTTGCACGGCGCCGATTACGATCTGCGAATGCTGCGCCGTGGTCTGAATCTGGCAGCGAGCAAAATCTTTGATACAATGATTGCGGCTCGCCTCCTCGGCATTCGTGAATTTAGCCTGGCCGCGTTGGTGAAACGCTATTTCGGTCTCACCTTGCTGAAGGGTTCGCAAAAGGCGAATTGGGCACAACGACCTTTGCCGACGCGCATGGCGGAATACGCGATTAATGATGTGCATTATTTGCTGCCCCTTGCCGAAAAATTGGAAGCCGAGTTGGATCGCTCTGAGCGCCGGGATTGGCTGCGGCAGTCCTGCCAACGTGCCATTGAGCAGGCGGCGGTGGCACGGGTGCGCGATCAGGACGAATCTTGGCGTATCCGCGGATCTGGGTTACTCCGTGGACGGTCCGCTGCGGTACTTCGTGCGCTTTGGCAATGGCGCGAAACAGAAGCAGAAAAGGCAGATCGCCCTCCGTTTCACGTCTTGCGGAATGAGGAGCTCTTGAAGGCCGCAGTGAAATTCGCTTCGGGAAGCGTTCCTGACTATAGGCATTTTTCCGTCCGCCGCCGTGAGGCATTCCGCGAGGCAGTGCAAGCCGCGTTGCGGGCGCCTGAATCAGAGTGGCCAGTTTCGCGCCGTCGCTTCGGAGCCCGACCGAGCAACGAGACAGTCCAGCGCGCCGAAGAGCTGCGGCGCCGGCGCAACAGATCCGCTGAGGAACTCGGGCTGGAACCTTCGTTCGTTGCGCCACGCAGCGCGCTCGAGGCGATCGCCGCAGATGGCACGCGGGCAACTGCGTTGCTGGTTGCGTGGCAGCGCGAGTTGCTAGGTGTCTGAGTTTTTTCAGCAACGACGAGCCCACAAGTCCGTAGCCGCGTTCTGCGTTAAAAGCCCAGCGCTCTCATAATCACGGTCAGTCGCCGCTCGGGCCGTTGTGCCGTTTTCAAAAGACGAAGAAAGAATGTTAAACTTTTCAAGAACTTTGCTGCACCGTTTCCGGAGAAGTACCTTGTAGTGGTGTAAAAAATCCTTGACCTGACACGGTTTAGGCTCCAAAAAGCCCGCCAGAATTAGGTCTTTCGACCATGTGTAAATGAACCGGCAGCTTTGCCTTCTTGTCCTCATAACGATTATCGCGTCTCTTGCGATGGCGTTTCCCGGCCGGCTGGATGCCGCTTCGACTAACGAAGCGCGGGTCACCCGAGTAAAAAATCATGTCCAATTAGCGGACTCTAAGAACACCGGGCGGCGGGCTTTGGTAAACGACATCGTCCACGAGGAGACCATTGTGCGGACCGCAAGCGGCTCACGCGGTGAGGTGACTTTTTCTGACGAAACCGTTGTGCGACTTGCGGCCCATACTGCGTTTGATTTCAGTCATGGGACGCGCGGTTTGAATCTGGGCGAGGGCGCAGTGCTTGTTCAGGCACCAAAGGAGGCGAATGGGGCGACAATTCACGCAGGCAGCGTAGCGGCAGCCGTCGCGGGCACCACCGTCATGATCGAGTACCATGCCGGCTTCTACAAATTTTTGGTGTTGGAAGGCACTGCGCGAACGTATCGCCCCGGACATCTTGGCGATTCGGTTCTCGTCGGTCCGGGTCAAATGGTGTTTGGCAACCCAGAGTCTGCGCTCAGCGATCCCGTAGATGTCGATATTGACCGCTTCATGAAAACCAGTCGCTTCATTACAGATTTTCCTCCGCTGCGCTGCGCGAAGTCGATCGTGGCAGAGAGTCAGAAGCAGCAGCGCGAGAAATCGACCAAGACTTTAGCCGATACGAACTTGGTTATTTTTGGAGGCGGCACACAAGTGTCGGTTACCGATCAGGGGCAGACCGATACAACTGATCGCAAAACTGCAGCACTAGTGACGCCACATCGAGTGCAAAGCCTGAGTCCTAACGCAGCTCCCGCATTACCGTAGCGACCCCCAATATGAAAAAACTTTTTGTGCAAATCTTTTGGGGCAGACTGATGATTCTGTTTTGGCTCGTTGGCGTAGCGCCCTTTGTTACCGCAGACCAACTGCAACAAGCGCACGTATCCCAGGTAATCCAGGACGTGCGATTAATGGAAGCTCATGGCGCGCCACGTCCGGCAGCCGTGAATGATGCAGTCACACAGCAGATGGGGGTCCGCACAGGCGTGGAATCGCGAGCGGAACTGACTTTTACTGATCTGACGCTGACGCGACTCGGCGCGAACACGATTTTCAGTTTTAAACAGGGAGCGCGTGAACTTGATCTGACAAGTGGTGCGGTCCTTCTGCAGGTGCCGCCCAAAGCACCGGCAGTTAAAGTCAACACATCGGCAGTTACCGCGGCAGTAACCGGTGGGACAGCTCTTTTTGCAACAGGCCCACCCACGAAATTCATGGTCTTGGAAGGGATCGGCACGTTTTATCCCACTGGTCATCCTGAAAGGGCTGCGACCGTAAATGGCGGCGAAATGATGACGATGACGGCAGACGGGCGCATGACGAAACCAGAGAAGTTTGATGTAAAGCAGGTTCTCAAGACGTCGCGTTTGATTAAGGATTTTCCGCCACTGGAAAACCTGCCGTTAGTCATGGCGGTCGTGGACCTCCAACTCGCAGAGCAGCAATTGGCTGGTTTAAACAGTCAGGCCCTTGCCAGAAACCTGGTAAACGTGATCGGCACGACGGATCAAAACGTCAATGCGAACCCAGTTGTTTTGGTGAGAAACTCGACGTCGAGTCCAACGCCGCCGCCCCCAACGCCCCCGCCCCCAACGCCGCCGCCGCCCACACCCCCACCGCCAACGCCGCCGCCACCCACCCCAACGCCCTCTAAGTTCGGTACGCCAGCCACCATTACTTCCCCGAATCCTTATGTGATAACGAGTGGCACAGTCATAACCACAGACCCCTCCATCACCACCAACGGCGTGACCGATTCCGGCAAAATCTATCGCGGACGATCGATTGACGGTCCGGTCTCCGCGTGGGCCTTTGGATCGACATCGGCTTTTGACACCGCAAGCGGCTTCAATGACCTAATCGGGGATAACTCGGGGGCAGCGTTCAAGTTCACCGCTCTTCAGTTAAACGGTGATCCAACCATCGACACGACAAATGGTGAAATCAATCTGGGGCTGATCGCCGTTAACGGCATTACTTCCGGAGGCGCTGGCGGTGTACTGACCTTCGAAGGTATCCGTGGTCTTTTGCTCGCAACGCAGAACGGGCCAATTACCCTCGGTCCTGGGATTTCGTTCTCCGGCTTACACGACTTGACGATTTACGCTCGCGGTTCCAGCAGTGATTTGACCCTTGGCTCCAATATCAGCACATCGAGCCAAGTCAGCCTTTTTGCCGAGCGCGACATGTCAATGACGTCGAGCATCACAACCGACGATCTACACGCATTCGTTGGCCGTGACGTTTCGATTAACGGTGCAGCGGTTATCCACGCTCCGACCATTACTCTAAGCGCTGGGCAGAACTTGAATTGGAGCAATCTCATCTCTAATGAAACGGCGTTCAATTCTAGCGGTAACGTAAGTATCTCCGCCGATCAGATGCTTAACATTGCGAATGATCTGACCATTATTCGACGAAATGGGGGAATTACTTCGGGTCTCAATGTCACCCTTAGTGCAGGGACTGATCTGTCGGTCGGCAGCGACCTCTCGATCGCTACTGATATCAGTAACTTAACAAGTGGGGCTAACATCAGTATTCTGGCGGGCAGAAACCTTACCATCGGCGGATCGCTTGCGTTGCTAACATCGGCCGCTGCGCAATCTGGAAGCGGAGCCAACGGCCAAAATGTGACACTCTCTGTTGGCAATGATCTGGTCGCTCATAACGAAGGTAACTCCGGCGGAGTTGACCTCGAGATAATCACTCCGAGTCAGCAGACAGGTAATTCCGGTGCGAACCTTACCTTGAACGTCGGACACAATCTCACTACAGACCCCGGCGGCAACACCACTCTTTCCGTCAACAACAACATGAACCGGATTGTCAATGGCGCGAGAATTCTCGGTACGATCGGAGGGAATCTTCAGACCAACAATCTAACGATTCAACTCTTGAACAATGCGGGAGAAATCGATACGGGAGGCAATGTTAGCTTGGAGGTATCCGGAAACCTAACCGCTCAGGGCGACGCTATTTTCGAGATCCAAAACCAGGGTGGAACAATGGGTCAGAATGCCCCGATGCAGGTAGCCGCAGCAAACATTAGTGCAAATTCTTTATTGGCTCAGATCGACAACCGTAACGATGGTGTCATCGACGGTGCCGCTGTCATCTCTATGAACATCGCCGGCAACGCAACGGTGACCAACAACGCGACACTTGCGATCTATGGCAGCGATGGTGCGGCGGCCAGCGCGATTCTGATTAACGGTGGTAATTACAACGTTGGCGGGACGTTTCTCGCCTACATGGATGGGAATGGAGCGATTACATTCAATAATGCCAGCGCTCACGCAGATATACTGAAAGCCGGAGTGTTCGGCGCAAACGGCGTGCTCAATATCGGTGGTGGCACCCTCTCGGCTGATACGACGTTGAAACTTTATGCCCCGGGGAGTAGTGGCCAGCTCAACTTCATTTCTAACGTCACCCTTGACGGGAACAGCAAAAAGATTCTTGCGGCGAATTCAGTTACGATTTTCGACAATGTCGTAGTGACTATAGGTGGCAAAGCCCCGGCCGATGTTTACACGAATCACGCCAACTATACTGGCTTCGGTGGTAATGATTCCACTACCGGGACGTTTGCCGGCGCGGGCGCGAACAGGCCACGGCCACTGTCGGAGGCCCCGCCTTTTGATGCTCCGACGCCCGGCAATCCCACGAACGGGAAGAGGGCCAGGACAGTAATCAACATCAAAAACAGCGGGCAGTTGCTATCTCTGCTCGACGGTGCTGTTCCCGGCCGTGATGGAAGACTTAGGGTTCCGCGTCAGAACCAGCGCAATGCGAGCAAGGCCGATCGCCTCAATGTTACTCGCATGACGAAAGCAGACCGCGACATGGCGGATATTCGGCGTATGCGCGATCGCGGAGTGGTCAATAATCGGCTTGGTTCCGGCACGCGAGCTTTCTAATATCAGGGAACTGGCATTTTCAACCCGCTCATTGAATATGGCTGAGAAGATTAGCGGCATCAGGGACCAACCAGACAGCAAGTGGTCGCGCTCGTGAGACTTCGCCTCGACCGTCATTTGCGCGGGTTTGTCGCGACGTTGTGCTTGCTCCTTTTTTCCTCAGTAAATGAGGGCTTGGCGCAGACTGCGAACCAGGCGCAGTTGACGCGTGAGCAGGCTCCGTCAGCTTTCCCGTCCACTATTCCTCCAAGCGGTGCGGAGGGTGGCAATGTCGCCGCGGCGCCTGGCGACGCAGATCTTGGCGAACAGCAAATCCTCAAGCGCACCGACGAGTATCAACCGTTCACGATCTCTGCTGGCGCACCCTTTTACTGGACGTCAAATGTTGCCCTTACGCGGAGCGGGGAGCAGAGCGATTTTGTGGTTGCGCCGGCAGTAGCGGCCTTTTACGAGCCGCGAATTACCAACACGTTGTATGGGCTCATCGATGTCCGGGAGCAGCTGTTTTATTACGATCGATTCGACAACTTTAATTTTGGAAGCTTTGATGTTGAGGTCGGCCTGAGGTATCTCGTGCCGCAGTGGCACAATCTGCTTTTGCGCGTCGAGTACGATTACAATCGACTGACTGAGAAAAACAGCTTTGCAGCCTTCTTTCAAAATCACGCCTTCATCATAGACGCGGGGATTCCGTTTCAATTTGGTCGCGCTCAAACGCTCACTCTGGGCGCCGACTTGAATATCAGCATCGCGGCCGAGGAATCTGGACAGCCGCCAAACATCAACGCGATCTCAGCGCAGCGAAGCGATTATGCAGTCTATCTTGGCTACTCCGCGGTTCTTACCCGTTCCTTTTTTGTCAATGCAGTCGGCACGCTTGTAGTGCGCCAGTATTACGAAGGAGGCCGCGACGACATCAGCGAAATTCTCGCGCTTACCGCAAACTATCGTGTGAACAAATATCTTACCTTGAGCGCGGTGAGTACGTTGGCGGCAAGCCAATCGAACCAAAGCGTTTTCGATTACCAAGTGGCCAACCTCGGGGGCGCAGTGGCCCTCCAGGTGAAGTTCTAGATTCCTCGGACACTCCGAAAGCACCTACGGAATAACCAGGGTCTGGCCCACCGTAAGTTTCTTGGGGTCGCGAATATTCTTCCTGTTCGCGTTCAGGATCTCTTTCCAGTGCTTGGGCGATTTATAAAACTTTCGCGAAATGGAGAAGAGCGTATCGCCTGATTGCACGACGTAGCTTCGGTCTCCTTTCTTGGAGGCGGTTTTTCTTGGGCTGGTGTCGGCTTCCTGCGATTTGTCCGTCACACTTCGCGCCGGCACAGCGCGCGCTTCAAGTTCCTTGTGCAAATTAAGGTTTTCGTTTCGCAAGCGGGCCGCCTCAGACCGGGTGATGACGGAATCGCCAGACAACGCCGTCAGCGCGGCGATCTCATCATGTTTGATCGAGTTTTTGACATCAGCAGCATGAGCGCCGGTCGGACTCAATGCGAGATAACGCCTGAAATGATGCAGCGCGCTGACAGGGTCGTTCAGCTTGTCGTCATAAAGAAGAGCCAGCTTGTAGTGAACCTCAGCATTCCGAATGCTTTCGGAATCATCGAGCGCCGCCTCATACAAGTTAATCGCGCGCGCAAAGTCTCCCTGGGCCGATTTGGTATCTCCGTCCTGGATTAGCTGCGCATGGCGCGAGGCGCCCATGCGATCACAGGCAGGTAAGCCAAAGACCAAAAGGATCGACAACCAAACGCAGGCCGTATTCATCATCCACGACAATGGAAAAAGCGAGCACATAGGTCGAATCTTGTCAGCGCACGACATTGTCGCCAATTTGCTTACTTGTGACCCCACGCACACTTCAATTCTTTTACGTTATTGGAACATTGATTTTGCTTCCAGCAGCGCGTATGCATGGAGCCCTTTCCATCGGAGCAACCTACCCCGTCAGTTTTGTTGATATTGATGGAAACAAACATTCTACAGCTGGCGGACATGTGACTGTAATCGTGCTGACTACCCCTGCGGACAGAGAAAAGGCACACACCGTTGGTGACCGCGTCCCGGAACGTTGCCTGGGCAACCCGGATTACGGAATGATCACAGTTATTCGTTTTGCGAGAAGACATACTGTGGTTGGGCAAAGGATCGCTACCGCACTCATCCGGCACCAGGTGAACGAAAAAGCAAAACGGCTTCAGACCCGATACTCCGGAAACAAGATTGCACGTGATGCACGGAAAGACATTTTCGTTGCGACCGATTTTGATGGATCGGTGTCGTCGCAGCTTGGCGAGCCGGAGGGAGCAACGGATTTCCGCGTTTTCGTGTTCGGACGAAAAGGCGAATTGATCGCTCAATGGCATGGAGTCCCGAGCGCCGAACAATTGGCCGCAGCGCTAAAGTGATTCCGATGGGCCAGCCTGTGAAGTTACCGTTTACAGATCCTCTTAATATTTCGGCACGTTGGGATCGATTTGATCCGACCACGCATCGATTCCGCCTTCGAGGTTGTAAACCTTGGTGAAACCATGCTGCTGCAGCAGCCCTACCGCCTGCGCGCTGCGCTTTCCACTGTGGCAATGAACTACGATCGGCTGCTCGCCGCTCAACTCGTCTAATCGTTCGAAAATTTCTCCCAAAGGGATCAATGTTGCGCCATCAATGCGGGCAATTTCGTACTCGAACGGTTCCCGCACGTCGATTAATTCAAATGGTTCTCCTGCATCCATCCTCCGCTTTAGTTCGTGAGGGGACATCTCTGTTATTGCTGCCTCGTCACTCGCTCCGCAAAACTGTTCATAATCAATGGGCGAGAAGATTGTTGGATTCTCGCCGCACACCGGACATTGCGGGTCGCGCCGCAGATTCAGTTCGCGAAATTTTACCTTAAGCGCATCGAAATGGAGAAGGCGTCCCACGAGTGGTTCTCCGATGCCCAAAATTAGTTTCAATGTTTCAATTGCCTGCAGCATTCCGATAATCCCCGGCAAAACGCCAAGCACTCCGGCTTGTGCGCAGTTCGGAACGGAGTCCGGTGGAGGCGGCTCTGGGAAAAGGCAGCGGTAGCATGGCCCGCCCAGATGAGGGGCGAACACGGTTGTCTGTCCCTCAAACCGGAATACTGAGCCGTAGACATTCGGCTTGTGCGCGAAAACACAGACGTCGTTTGACAAATATCGCGTCGGAAAATTATCCGATCCGTCAACAACCACGTCGTACTTGGCGACAAGTTGAGATGCGTTTTCACTGGAGAAACGGCACTTGTGCAATTCGGTCTCGATCTGCGGATTGATGTCGTGCAACCGATCCCTCGCGGACTCCAGTTTGCCCCGACCGATATCCTTGGTTCCGTGAAGAATTTGCCGCTGAAGATTGGACAGATCGACGTCGTCGAAATCGACAATGCCAAGGGTCCCAACGCCGGCGGCTGCCAGATAAAGCGCGGCCGGCGATCCAAGTCCTCCGGCGCCGATGCACAAGACGCGCGCTGCTTTGAGTCGATTCTGACCCTCGGATGTAACCTCGGGCATGATGAGGTGACGCGAGTAGCGTTGCAGTTCTTCAACGCTCAATCGCATCGCACCGCTGCGAGCGTCATCGATGATGCTTCCCTTCATGCCACGACCTTATTGTAGCACAACCAGTTCCCGCGATCTCTGGAGGGGAGCTGTCAGCTTTCCCGCGGCTCTATTCCTTCACCGTTACTGGCGTGCCCGCTGGAGCATTTTCGAAAAATCTTATCGCCATCTGCCCTGGCAGACGAATGCAACCGTGCGACGCGGCAAAAGGCGGGACGTAACCCTGATGCATCGCGTAGCCGCCCCGGAAAAACATCGCATACGGCATTCGGGCGCCGTCAAAATGTGTGCCGGACGGCCGGCGATCTTTTCGGGAATCAATGTTTGATCTCACGACGTTGCCGTAATCATCCACATAATCACCAAATACCGTCGAGACATGGCCTATATCCTTTGAAAGCACCGTGTAATGGCCGGGCGGGGTAGAAAACCCAGTCTTTCCCGTGGAGACAGTCGTTTCGCCGACGAGACTCTTGCCCTTGTAAAAGTACGCTTTTTGTTCGCCGATATGAACAACGATCTTTGCCGGGCCGGACGCGTCCTCGCCATGCCACCAACCCGCCGGAGTGGCGCGTGGAAAGGGTCCCTCCGGCAAAGTCTCGCAACCGCAGATGATCAGGGTGATCAACCCTGCGCTTGCTATGCGGAGAAGACAGCCAAGATTCATAAAGGCGGATATTTATCCGCGTTTAGTTAGGCCGCTTCAACTGAAATTATGGTCCCTCGGTCTGGCGGGGCTTCGCCGATGTATTCTGCCATTCGTCATCCAGTTTGACGCTATGCGTTTGTCCCAATACGCTCTGCGTGATGCAGACTGCGCAACCGCCGATTAATTTGCAGAATTGGATCGAAGAAAACCGCGAGAAATTCAAACCGCCGGTAAGCAATCGTTATCTGTACGACGGCCGTGATTTTTTCGTGATGGTGATTAAAGGGCCCAACGCGCGGAACGATTTTCACCTCGTTGATTCGGAGGAGTATTTCTACCAGCTAAAAGGCGACATCAAGGTGCGCGTTCGCGAAGGGGACCGCATCGTGGACCACATTGTCAGAGAAGGCGAAACATTCTTTATCCCGCCGAATGTGCCGCACTCGCCGCAGCGGCCGCCGGACACGATTGGAGTCGTGGTTGAACGGCGCCGGCCGCCGGGAGAAAAAGAGCACGTTATTTTTTACTGCGAGAATTGCGGCGCATTGGTGGAAGACATCCATTTCGACTGCGCAGACATCGTCGAGCATTTCAGTCAGGCGATGGTCGATTTCTGGAATGACGATGCGCGCCGTACCTGCAAGAAGTGCGGCAAGAAAGTCGAGAAAGCGGCGCCAATGGAATCGCTGTAGTGCATCTGTGCCGGCTCCGGATGCTTTCGGAGTTCGCAGAAACGCCCTAAAATTCCACCCGTGAAGATCGATCTCCATACCCACATTCTGCCGCGGGACTGGCCGGATCTCGACGCGAAATACGGCTACGGCGGATTCGTCAGGCTTGATCATTACAAGCCTTGCTGCGCTCGTATGATGATCGGAGACCGTGCCTTCCGCGAGATTACGGACAATGTTTGGGATCCGAGGCGCCGGATCGAGGAGATGGACTCTGCTGGCGTTTCAATGCAGGTCCTCTCCACCGTGCCGGTGATGTTTAGTTATTGGGCGAGGCCGAAAGACGCTCTCGATCTTTCAAGATTCCTAAACGATCACATCGCAGAAGTCGTCAGGGAAAATCCAAATCGCTTCGTCGGTCTCGGGACCGTCCCCTTGCAAGATGTCGATCTGGCCGCTCAGGAAATCGAACGTTGCGTTAGCCAGCTAGGTTTGCGCGGAGTCGAAATCGGCACACATGTCGACCCAAACCAACATTGCCATGGCTCAGATTGCCGGAACCTGGATCATCGATCGCTCGACGTTGTCTGGAAAACCGCGGAGCAATTGAACGCCGCCGTCTTTGTCCATCCATGGGACATGATGGGCAAGGAGCGAATGGCCAAATACTGGCTGCCCTGGCTTGTCGGCATGCCGGCTGAAACGTGTCTTGCGATTTGTTCGATGATCTTCGGTGGCGTTTTCGAGCGATTTTCAAAATTACGTGTCGCCTTCGCCCACGGCGGTGGCGCATTTCCATTCACCATCGGTCGCATCGAGCACGCCTTTTATGTTCGCCCCGATTTGGTGGCGATTGACAACAAGATCAATCCTCGGAGTTACCTGGCGACCGACAAAGCGCCTGCGCGGTTTTATGTCGATTCACTTGTTCACGACATCGAGGCGTTGAAAATTCTGCTCAAGCTATTTGGTTCGAAACGGGTCGCGCTCGGCTCCGATTATCCGTTTCCGTTAGGCGAAGCCAAATCGGGTCAGCTGATCGAATCGACGGAATTTTCGGCCGAAGAGAAAGCGCAACTGCTTTCTGGTACCGCCCGCGAATTTCTTGCCCTATGATTTCGACGTTGGACGTTGGGCGCCTGCTCGCGATTTATCGGAGTTGAGCGTTCGGCGTTCGCCTGGTGCCGTCACATTTCGTGTCTGATGGCCCAGAGATCGTGAAAGATGGGCCTGAACAATGACTCTTTCAGGAATGGGACACCAGGTGATCCGCCCGTACCTTTCTTGGCCCCGATGGTCCGTTCCACCAGTTTGATATGCCTGTAACGCCACTCCTGCAGCCCTTCGTCAAAATCGGTCATCAATTCGAAGAGAATCGAACATTCGGGCGAATTCTTGTAGAGCCGCAGAATTTCCTCCTGCACGCGCTCGTCGGCTTCATTTGATTTGGTCACGTCGCGATTCTTCAAGTCCATCGGAATCTGCGCGCCACGCGCGGCGAGAAAATCATAGAAATGATCCACCACGCTCCGTTCGCCAAGCAGTTTCTGTAACCGATCATACCCTGGGAAATCCGGCTTCAGATAATGGAGTGTCGATGCGCGTTTGTATCCCAGCGCGAATTCAATTTCTCGAAACTGCACGGATTGAAATCCCGACGCCGTCTCGAGTCGGTCCCGAAAACTTGAGAACGACGACGGCGTCATCGTTTCAAGAATATCCACTTGGGCGACCAGGACCTTCATAATTGTGCGCACACGTTTGAATGCGTGAATCGCGCCGAAAAGATCGCCCGCGGAAAAATCTCGATTTATCTTTTCAAACTCATGCAGTAACTGCTTGAACCACAGCTCGTACGTCTGATGAATGATGATGAAGAGCGTCTCATCGTGTTCCGGCGGACTCGAGCGCGGTTTCTGAAGCGTAAGCAGCTTTTCAAGATCAAGGTAACTCGCGTAAGTAAGGGGCGGCGGCATATCCTTACTGGATATTAGATTCGTCGCCTCAATTTATGAAGCGAAGATAATAACGATCCCAGGCCGCTGGGATGCTCTCACGCGGCGAGTAGGGGCCCGGCTCGTACGCGCGCGAGGCAACGCCTTGCTGGCTCAATTCGCACACGTGCCAGTCCTGCTTGTTCGTCATGTCCCAGAATTCAATCGCGTCCTCCGGCTTGAAATCTTCTCGCTCGAACGCTTCGGGATTAAAAAACCAATCGCATAGGATCAGCGTTCGGTCCGGCGACAGCGGCCGAAGCTGATGCACCATCACGTAGTCCGGATGCAAGCTGAGCAGCATGTTCGGAAAAATGGAATAATAAAAAATGCGATCGAAATCCCGGAAATCGCCGATCGGCAACGCGCAAGATTTGCCGCTCATGGTTAGACTGTTGCCCTTGGTGATCCGCATAAATCCGCCCAGAAAGGGCCCTTCAGTCAGATCGTTTTCTGCCGAATCGTACGGCGATAATTTCGAGAGTGTCGGATGAACGCCCGGGCAGTGATAGCACTCCGAATAATTTTCGAAGATCAGCTTCCAATTCGCCTGCACGTTATAATCAATCCGTTTCGCTGAACGCAGCTTCGGCAAATTCGGGGATTTTCCTGCCAGCGGAGCGAACAATTCCCCCAGTGACATGCAGTCCCGATCGGATCGGGATGTCGAGGCGCTCGCGAGATTTGCGAAGATGAATCCTGCCCACAAACCGAGATTCACCGGATGTAGTGAATAATCAGCTTTATCAAACCCGGGAACACCATCCATGTGTGGCGCGCCAATCAATCGCCCATCGAGTCCATACGTCCATGCGTGATAAGGACACTGAATCGCCGACACGTGTCCGCCTGGATCTTCCCGGAGCCGCGTGCCGCGATGACGGCAAACATTGTAAAAGCCGCGGATTGATTGAGTCGCGTCCCGCTCGTTAACGCTCCGCGCTGCCCGTCCATGTCGCTCGGCTCCCGCCGGCTCCGTTGTCGATCCTTGATCGCTTGCCGCGCCGTAGCGTTGTTGCGAACGCGGGCGTACGACGATCAAACTTTCGCCGGCGACTTCGGCGATAAAGTAATCGCCCTCTTTTGGGATCTGACTTTGATGCCCAACCAAAATCCATTGCTCGGAGAAAATCTTGCTTTGTTCCTGCGCAAAAATTTCAGGGGAGACAAAATAGCGCTGTGCCAAGCTCTTAGCGCCAGCGCTGAATGTCTCAGTCGTCTTGCGGAACGCTGGTGCTAAGTTGGACTGTGTCGATGGCATTTGAGAATGCTCCACGCCGCCTACGTTCGCGTCAATGCGCTAATCGTGCCGCTGGTCGTCAGGAGCCCTGATTACAGATGTCTGTAGCGGCGGTCTCTGCCCGCCGAAGATTGCATTCTACGCCAGCACCGCCCGATGAAACTCGTACCAATCGTCGAGATTGTTTAGGTTCACCGCGTCCTTCGGAGCCGAAGCGTCATCCGCAAGGCGGCATGCCCCCAAAACACCCTTGCGCGTTTCATCGTCGTGAATGTAACCGCGCACCGCGGCGTTATGCTTTTTGATGGCCTCTCGGTTAAGTGACTTGGCGTTCTTCTTTACCCAGGCTTCGAATTCCGGATAATTCGGTTTGTTTTGGTTGATGTAATCTTTCACCGCCTGCTCTTCGAGTCCCAGCGCGGCACAAGTCATCGCGTCAAACCCTCTACCAATGCCCGGATAGCCATTTGCAAGTTTGCCCTGCGCCTCAAGGGAGACTTTTAGCCAGAGACGTGGCAGATGCAGAACGCCAAGTGGCCCTGCAACGCCGGAGCTGATCATTGGAACGTGTGTGTTGGCCATAGTATGGTTTTGCTAATCCTGCCTCAGGCAAATTGCAAGCTCCCGCATTCCGCTAAGTGGCCTCTCAATCGCTTTCGATATGCGGTTTCGGCAATGGCGAGGAGATTTCGACCTGTGTAATTTTACTGTCCGGCTCGCGACTAGCCTCGAGTTCCACTTCTTGCCTGGGATCGGTGCGCGTGCTGAGAAACAAGATCCTCGTGATCTTGCCGTTGACACTGATCTTGTTAAGGCTCTGATTGAGATTGTTTGCTGCTCCTGCTATCGCTTGCCAGCTGTCCGCTATTTTCTCTGGAGTAAGCGATGAGGTGCCGGTCTGAACGATTTTTACTTCGTCATCTACGATTTTTCTCGCTGGCGCTGCAGCAGCCTTGAATTCTGGGGTAGCCGGTGTCCAATCGGGTAACACGACCGGTCCCGGCGCTTCGAGTTG
>DATIOX010000001.1:0-14654 GCA_035472675.1 Candidatus Dormiibacterota bacterium | reverse complement strand
CTGCATACAGATGCGCGCTCTGGCTTAGGTTTTCGGTTAATTCCGTTTGGCCTTGCGCGACGGCGCTTCCGCAGGAATTCGACTAAACCCCTCGTCTGTGAGGCAAGGCACCCTAGTGGCATTGGAACCCGCGAGAGACCTATGAAGATTTGTATTTGACCGAGCACCCGTATGGTTTGGTCTGCGGTGTGGTAACAGATTTGCCCGCCAATGATTGATCCAATGCTGCCTTAACATAGTTCGTCGAGCTGGGAATATCTGCAGGGTTTGGCGTCGCCTTGCTGTCGATCGCTCCTTCGTAGGCGATTTTTCCCTCTGGATTGATTATCACCATGTTTGGCGTGTTCTTGGCGCCGTAAGCACGGCCCACTTTGCCGTCCGGATCGAGAAGCAACGCAGTCTGCTGCGTCTTCCAGGAGGTTGCGATTTTCTCGGCCTGTTCCGGAGTTAAATTGCCTTCCGTACCGGGCGCGTTGGAATCGATGGTCAGCCATACGACGCCCTTGTTTGTGTATTCTTTCTGCAGTTTTTGCATGTTATCGCTGCCGTAATGCTTCTTCACAAACGGGCATTCCGGATTAAACCATTCGAGCACAACGTACTTGCCTTTGTATTGGGAAAGCGAGTGCGTCTGGGCTTTCGCGTCGGGTAGCGAAAAATCCGGAGCAGCGCTGCCCACTGGCGGCGGCTCCAAAGCAAAGATCGCAGTAGCGATCAGTGATGTGAGAAGGGCCAAAGTTATTTTTTTATTCATAAACGGATTAGAAAACCAAGTTGTTAAAGTAGTTCAATTTTCTTGCAATCAACATATTGGCGAGGAACGACGGGAACACAAATGCAGCGGTGGGGCGCGACAGCCGGGAGCAAGCGTTCCAAAAAAAGTCTTATTGTGCGGCAACACTGCGCGCCGCGGTTTGGAGTTTTTCCAGAACCATGCCCTTGGTGAGCACTTCCGGGAAAACAATCGGTTCTTCGTTTTTTCCAGGGTAGAGCACGTATAGCGGAACGCCGGGGCGGCCAAACTTTTGCAGCAATTTCGTAATCGCTGGATCACCATTCGTCCAGTCCGCTTTCAATTTGACGGTCGCGTGACGTTGAAAGGCGTCTCGCACCTGGGCGCTCTCGAGCACATTGGCCTCATTAAATTTGCAAGTAAGACACCACGCTGCGGTAAAATCGACAAACACGGAGTGCCCTTGCTCCAGCTCCGCTTGCAAACGCTCGGGTGTAAACGCGTGCCAGTCTCCTCGGAGTCGTGAATCGGCTAACGCGACATTGGTAGATCGAAATTTGCCGCCAATGAAATAGATGCCGCTTCCGAGCACGAGCAGGAGCATGAGTACGAGCGCGGCACTTCGCTTCGCTGTTGATGCAGTCGGCAGAACGAATGCACCCTTCATCCAGCAAGCGACACTGATCACGAGAAGAAAGCAGCTTGCCCAAATTGCTCCTTCCAAGCCACGCTGAGCACCCAGCACGTAAAGAAGAAACAGCAACGTGGCCAACAGCAGGAAGCCCATGAATTGTTTCACATGCAGCATCCACGGACCCGGCTTTGGCAGAAATCGCAGCCAGGCGGGCTGAACACTTATAAGCAGGTACGGAGCGCTCATTCCGGCGGCAATCGCAACGAACATCGCCAGGATCACTGCAGGCGATTGTGAAAACGCAAAACCGAGCGCGGTGCCGAGGAACGGCGCAGTGCAGGGCGTCGCTAGAACAGTGGCAAACACACCCTGGAAAAACGAGCCCAGATCGTTCTTGCGCTCGGTGGTTGAAAGCAACCCGCGTGTCAGGGCTTGTGGCAGCGAAATTTCGAACACGCCAAAGAGGTTCAGCGCGAACACGAGGACAATCACGCTGAGTGCAAGAACGAAATAAGGATTCGTGAATTGAGATCCCCCCCAGGTCACGTCGCGCCCGGCGCCCTTTAGCACAATCAGGAGCAGGGCAAGCCCGACGAACCACGCAAAGATTCCAACCGCAAACGCGATACCGCTCCGCAAAACTTTCCGCCGGCTTTGGCCCGCCTGCTGAATAAATCCAAAGATTTTCAGCGAAATCACCGGCAACACGCACGGCATCAAATTCAAAATGATGCCGCCGAGAAATCCAAAGAGCAGAAAAGTGAAGATTCCGCGGGCGGGCGCGGCACTAGTCGTCGCAACAATCGGCGCGGCTGAAATTTGCCACGCTGCACGGTCCTCTCCATTTGGGTGCTGCGAATAAACGATCAGGCCCGCGATGGACGAGAGACTTTTTTCCGAAGACTCAATCGGAATCTGAAAGACAACTTCATTCCTGTTGCGTGATTCGATCGTTGGATGGCCAACAACAACGCCTGGTCCTGGTAATGGGAAAAAGTCCAGTGCCGGATAATTGGCCAGGGGTTCGCTCGTAACCTTTAGACGAAGATCACGGCCAATCCGACTCCAGTTTATCGTCGCTGCGTTCGATTCTGGCCAGTTTTGAGGCAACAAACGCCGGTAACGCGCGAAGACTTCCGAGTTCGCAGGCTGACTCGTTGTCGATACCGGTAACTCCAGTTGCGGTGTTGCGCTGCCAGGTACGCAGATTTTCTCGCACACTAGCCAGCTTGCCTCAGCTGAAAGCTTTACTGTTGAATTGTCGAGCTTCTGCGGCGGCGTGATTTCCTGCATCAGCAGGACTTCATTTTCATAGCCGTAAGTCTCAATGTCGCCCGGATCGATTGTTTTCAGGGGAATTGGCCATTGAATCTCGCCGACTTTCCATCCTGATGGCAGTTTCCATTTCAATTCCGTGGGAAGACCCGCGTCCCCGGAGAACGCCCAGTAGGTATGCCAGCCCGGAGCCATTCGGAGCAGCAAACCGATGGTGAATGGCTTTCCGGGAACAATGGCGTTCGTATCAGCTAGAAGCTCGGCCTTGACGAGTTCTTTCCCTTGATAAACCTGCGCCAGGCTCTGCGACGCCAAAGCCAGTACAGACAAAGCAACGAAGTACGTCGTAACTCGCGATACCAGTCTCATGTTATTACGTAGCACTCGCCTCAGTTCGCGGCAATCGACCATAGGGTGCGACGCGAAGTGCGCGCTACGGCTTATGGAACGATAAAAATCTTATCGGTCCACGGATCCTTCACCTTGGTGCCAGGCGCGAAGCCACTTACATCGACGTATCTTCCGTCCGCATCGAATGGGCTGAAGACATATCCCGGTTTGCCGGGGACTAATTTTCCTGTCGGAAATGCCGCAGACGGAGCAGAAGAGCGCGCGGATGAGCCACTCGTTGATGACTGTGCTGCCTGATTGCGAGTCATGCCCGAAGATTCGCGCGATGTCCGGCTCTGGCCACGCTCGGCTCCAACGCGCGCTTGCTCCGGCGGGGGAACCGACTGGCCGGGGTTGGTGACATCCGATGGCACGCCATCCGTCGCCGCGGTTGTGTACGACTCGTCGCCTCGCTTTCGCGTGACATAATGAACCGGAGCACTGGCAACACGATATGAACCGACCGCGACAGCCCGAGCCACTTTGTAAGAGCCGACCGCGGCGCCGCGGGTCACGTGGTAGGAAGTAGACGCTACGTCGTGGGTCGCCCGGCACCCGCCAAGCAGGATGGGAGCAAGCATCAAAGTTCGCACAAGCGCATTCATTTTACCTTCATACAGATGTCACTGATCGCTATTCGTTCAATGATTTAGGGTAACGTCACGAATGAAGTTGCCGATATCACTCTCAGTGGTCGCCCAGGAACACATCAGACGATAAACATCCGGCTCAATAAATTTGTAAAAATGCCAGCCGCGTGCTTGGAGGTCGCGCACAAGTTGGTCGTCCATCCGCGCAAACACCGCATTTGCCTCCACTGGGAATACAATTTCAACGTTCGCTTTGCGTTGCAGATTTTGTGCAAGCTGGAGTGCCGCGCGATTGGCGTGCCGGGCGTTTCGTAGCCACACTTCTCCTGCCAAAAGTCCCAGCCACGGTGCAGCCAGGAAGCGCATCTTGGAGCCGAGATGTCCGGCTTGTTTCACTCGATAGTCAAACCCGCGCGAAGCCTGCTTGTTAAAAAATATCACTAACTCGCCAGCGGCCGTCCCATTTTTTGTCCCGCCGAAGCAGAGAACATCAACTCCAACCTCCCAGGTGATCGTTTTTGGTGCGCAGTCGAGCGAGGCCACCGCGTTCGCGAAACGCGCACCGTCCATGTGCACAAACAATCCATAGGAACGGGCGACGCCAGCGATCGTCGCAATTTCGTCGCGCGTATAAGCCGTTCCGAACTCGGTCGCCTGGGCAATGCTGATTGCCCCCGGCTTGTGCGAATGCAGCTCGTTGCTGCGCACGAGTAGCGCTTTTGTCTGGCCAATATCGATCTTGCCATTTTCGCCCCCGACCAAAAGCAGTTTTGATCCTCCGGTAAAAAATTCCGGCGCGCCACACTCGTCGGTTTGAATGTGGGCATTTTGGTGGCAGATAATGCTGCCAAATGACTGACACACTTGTGCGAGTGCCAGCGCATTTGCCGCCGTACCGGTGAAAACAAAATAAACATCACAATCAGTCTCGAAGATTTCACGGATCTGGTCGCATACGCGCTCCGTCCATCGATCCTCGCCGTATGCTGCAGCGTAATCCGCGTTGGCTTCCTGCAAGGCAGTCCACGCCTCGGGACAAATCGGCGCGGTGTTATCGCTCGCAAATTGGTGGCGCTCTACGATCATCACCCTGTTTGGTACGCGAGTTTCCGCCCCGATCAATCCGCATAAAAAGAGATTGCCTGACAGATCCGAGCCCTGGGCCTCCGGAGTCTGCCAGGCAAATCTCCTCCACTTGCTCCTCAAAATTGCTTGAAGCAATTTCATCCTAGTTTCGGAAACCAGCCGCAAACTGACCGTGTCCGGGCACAAATTTTTTTGGGGGACCAATGAAGGCTAGGGTTCCCTCTTTGCTTAACCCATTGGGGCGAACTAATTTCGCCGGATGAGGTCGCTCCAAAGCGAAGTCGAGCAGCGCGGACGGCACATCTTAGGACTGGTCGATAAACATCCTGAGTCGCTCTTCAGCAAGGCTGGATTTTATCAGCGACTGATGACGCTCTCAATGCGCGATGAACAGGTCAAATTGCAACTGTTTCGTTTTGTCGATGTTCTCCCGTCGCTACGCACTTCAGGTGAAATTGTTGAGCATCTGCAGGAGTATTTCGCCAATGTGCACGATTCACGAAAGGTTTCGGAATTTCTGGGGGCCGGTATCGGTCTGGCCCGAATGGTTCCTTGGATCAGCGGGCCCATCCTGCGGTGGAACGTTTCCGAAATGGCGCGCCAGTTCATCGCCGGCAGAAATCCGAACGATGTGATGCGGACACTGCGCAAGCGTCGCGCGCAAAGAATTGGATTTACTGTCGACCTTTTGGGAGAAGCTGTCGTCAGTGAAACGGAGGCCGATGAATACG
This sequence comes from Candidatus Dormiibacterota bacterium, assembly GCA_035472675.1. Taxonomy (GTDB): domain Bacteria; phylum Verrucomicrobiota; class Verrucomicrobiia; order Chthoniobacterales; family UBA10450; genus Udaeobacter. The sequence goes on along the minus strand of DATIOX010000001.1, from coordinate 9,215 downwards.
CGGCGCGTTATCTGGATTTGCTTGAGGGTCTCGCGCACGAAACAAAAAACTGGACCGATCCGCTGGGCACGAATTCGGACCTTTTCCCGGTTGTAAATCTTTCGGTCAAAATTTCCGCGCTTTATTCGCAAATAAATCCGGCCGATCCTGCGGACGCGATTGTCCATCTCACGCCCAAGCTGCGGCCGCTGCTGCGTCGCGCGCGAGAGCTCGGCGCTTTTATCAATTTCGACATGGAAAGCTACGCGCACAAAAATAGCACCCTTGAACTGTTCAAAACGGTTTTCACCGAGGAAGAGTTCAAGGACTGGCCACATGCGGGGATCGTTATTCAGGCGTATTTGCGAGATTCCGAAGCCGATTTGCGCGACCTGATAGAGTGGGGTCGCGCCCGAGGCACGCGGTTCGCAGTCCGACTGGTAAAAGGCGCGTACTGGGATTACGAAACAGCCAAATCGCGTCAGAACGGCTGGGATTGCCCGGTTTATCTTCAGAAACCAGAGAGTGATGCGAATTTCGAGGCGCTGACGCGGTCACTGTTGGAGAATGAATCGGTTGTTACCGCTGCATTCGGCTCGCACAATGTTCGGAGCATCGCACACGCACAGGCGTTCGCGGATGAACTCGGGATCGATCGCAGCCACTTCGAGTTTCAGTTGCTCTATGGGATGGCCGGACCAATTAAGCGCGCGTTGGTTGATATGGGCTATCGTGTCCGCGAATATTGCCCAGTCGGTGAACTGCTTCCCGGAATGTCCTATCTCGTTCGCCGCCTGCTCGAGAACACCTCGAACGAAGGATTTTTGCGCGCAAAATTCTCCGAGAACGTCTCCGCAGAAGATTTGCTGCGCGATCCATGCGAAATTTTGCGACGGAGCCGAAACGGCGTTCGACCGCCATCAACTGCCACCATAAATATGACAACAACCACACCAAAGACACAGCCGGGCGCTCCCTATGAAAATGCGCCCCTAACGAACTTCGCCTTGCCTGAGAACCAGGAAAAAATGCGGACCGCGCTGCGCGAACAGCGCAACCAATTTGGGCGGAAAGCTCCGCTCACGATCAACGGCGAGAAGATTTGGACCGATACCATGTTTTCCTCGGTCAATCCAAGCGAGCCAGACCAAATCGTCGGTTACGCAGCCGAAGCCGGCATTCCCGAAGCCGAACGCGCCATCGCTGCAGCCCGCGCTGCGTTCGAGAAATGGCGTCGCACTTCGTTCGAACAGCGGTGTCAATTACTGGAACGCGTCGCCGAAATTCTCGACCGCCGCCGATTCGAGCTATCCGCGCTCGAAGTCTTTGAAGTTGGCAAGCCGTGGGCTCAGGCGGATGGCGACATTGCCGAAGCCATCGATTTTTGCACCTTCTACGCCCGCCAGATGCGCCGGATAGGCCGGCCTCGGCTCACGCAAAATGTGCCTGGCGAAGAAAGCTATCAGCATTACTGGCCGCGCGGTGTCGCGCTCGTAATCGCGCCGTGGAATTTTCCGATGGCGATCTTATGCGGCATGGTCAGCGCCGCGCTGGTCACGGGCAACACCGTGATCATGAAACCGTCCGAGCAATCGGTCATTATCGGCGCCATGCTGATGGAAATTTACGAGGAAGCCGGCGTGCCGCCCGGGGTATTGAATTTTCTCAACGGCAAAGGCTCGGTCATTGGCGCGCACATGGTTGAACACAAAGACGTTGATTTAATTGCCTTCACAGGGTCGCGCGAGGTGGGACTTTGGATTTGGGAGACTGCCGGCGAAACGCGCCAAGGCCAGCGCGAGCTCAAGCACGTCATTTGCGAGATGGGCGGCAAAAATGCCATGATCGTCGATTCCGACGCCGATCTCGATGAAGCGATCGTCGATTCGATTTATTCTGCGTTCGGTTTTCAGGGACAGAAATGTTCCGCACTCTCGCGGCTGATCGTTCTTGAAGAAAACTACGACCGCGTGGTAGAACGTTTGCTCGCTGCTGCCGCCAGTCTGCGCATCGGCAATCCGGAAGAACCCGGCATCGTGGTCGGGCCGGTAATTGATGAAGCAGCTTACCGGCGCATTTTGGAGTACATCGAGGTCGGCAAAAGCGAGGCGACACTTGCGTATCAGGCAAAGGAACTCCCGCCGCACGGTTACTTCATTCCGCCTACGATTTTCACCGGTGTAAGTCCAAGCAAGCGGATCGCGTGCGAAGAGATTTTCGGGCCCGTGCTGAGTGTATTAAAAGTGCGCGATCTCGATGAGGCGATCGAAGTCGCCAACGGCACCGATTATGCCTTGACTGGCGGATTTTTCTCGCGCAGCCCAGCCAACATCGAGCGCGTCAAGGCGCAGTTGGAAGCCGGCAACGTTTACATCAACCGCCCGTGCACCGGCGCGATCGTCGGCCGTCATCCCTTCGGCGGATTCAAAATGAGCGGCAGCGGCACCAAAGCTGGTGGTGAAGATTATCTGCTGAACTTCCTCGTCCCGCGCGTGGTGACCGAGAACGTCTCACGCCATGGACTTGCACCTGAAAAAACACCCGAATACCGCGACGAATTTCTCTGGCCAAAGCACTAGCACAGACATCTTGGCCGCCAGTCGGATGGACTCGTCCCCTGGGGAGTCTGTGGGTCGTCGGGCGTCTCGCCCTTCCGGAGCATTTAGCTGGGAAAGATTGCCGTCGAGCAGATCGCAGAAGACTCGTTACTGGTCCAACGGGCGACCCCTACTCAGCAGTTTGACTACGGTGACCACCATATAGAGCACCGGCCACGCGGAGGTCAGAACAATCAATGCAAACACCGCCATTTCCCTGGTCCGTTCCCGTGCAGCCTCGATACGGAATTCGCGTCCCAAATTGTAAAAATTCCTGAATCCGAATCTGTCCTCTCCGTCGTAAGGCGGAAAATAGCCGCCCTGCCATTGGCCAAAACCAGAATGGAAAAAGTAGTCGGTGTGCGGAAATTGCCCCTTACCGCCCGTGAAAGGACTCCTCGGTTTCATAGCGTGTGATCCAGAACTGGAATGGGAACCGTTAACTATGATACCACGTTAAAAAAAGGAATCAGCCTCAAAAATAACCTTCCGATCGCGCCAAAGCAGCGAAACACTCAAATACTGCAAATTGAAACCAAATCTAGCTATTGTCACCGGATGCGCCCGCACCTTTGCCAATTCGCCAATCGCGCCGCAGCGCTGCTGTTGAAACTGCTGTTTGGCTGCGTCGCGCGTGTTCGTGTGCTCGGGAGCGAAAATGTGAATCGTACCGGCGGATTTCTGCTGGCAGCAAATCACATCAGTCACTTCGATCCATTCGTCATTTCGTCAGTAGTCAGACGAAAAATCGACTGGATGGCGATGGCAGAATTTTTTCGGTTCACGGTCGTGAGATTTCTGTTGCGCGCGGTGGATGCGTTCCCGGCGGATCGAGATCGCGCCGATCGCAAAACCATCCGGACCGCAATCGAGCGACTGAAAGACGGACGCGTGGTCGGTCTTTTTCCCGAGGGCGGGATTCGCGATGGCGCGCGATCGCTCCTCGAAGGCGCACCGCTGCGGCCCGGCGCATCAACTCTGGCGCACATTGCCGGCGTTCCGATTTTGCCCTGCGTTATCCTTGGCAGCGATCGCCTCTATTCGACTAAACGCTGGCTGCCGCTTCGGCGCACGCCCATTTGGATCGCGTTCGGCAATCCAATTTCGCATTCTCCTGATCTCGAAAGATCACAGGCGCGCGAGCGGATCGAATCCGAATTGACGTCTGCATTCAAAAATCTCTACACAGACCTGCAACAAATATTTCGCCTGACAACGGACGACTTGCCGCACCCGCCGCGAGAACGCACGGAGCGTTGTAGGATGACCGCATCGCTTGCCGTCCCAGGAACCGGTAACCTCAAAAACTTTGGAGGTTGCGATACGATTCACCGGGACGGATTTCGGCGTTTCGCCGCAAACGGAATGGATACGCTTATGTGTGCCTCCCTCAATCTGCTCCAGTCGCGTCATCATCTGCACGCGCGCAGTCGTGAGGAAATGGAGCACTATGTGGCGGCATGCGAGAAGCTCACCGTCGAGAATTTTTACGCCGTCCCGAACGATGCTGAAATTGCCGCTCCAATCGACGCCAAGCCTGATGCCACAATCACATGGCCTAGCCCGATCAATACAAATTTTCCCGCAAACAACACCGCCCGAGCAGATCTTTTCCCGTGCGCCCGAGGCTGGAGAGCGCCAACGGTTTTAATGTTCCACGCGCTTATGTCGGCGAGCCACATCGGATATCGTCGTTGCGCTGCGCGCTTCAACGAACTCGGTTGGAACGCTTGCTTCGTGCACCTCCCGTATCATTATTCACGGGTCCCGCGCGGGTACTGGAACGGTGAACTCGCGATCACTGCCGATCTCATTCGCAACGCGGAGGGGCTCCGTCAAGGGGTAATCGAGGCGCGACAATTGATGGCGACGTTGCGCGAGCGCGGGTGCGAAGAATTCGGTTTGCTCGGAACAAGTTATGGCGGATGGATTGGCGCCCTTGTGGCGATGGTTGAGCGGGATTTTCGTTTCGTTGCGTTGATGGCCCCGATCGTAAATGTTGAACACGCGATCTGGGGGAGCCCGGCGGCGCGATTCATGCGGCGCGAACTTCGTCGGGCAAATATCGATCCATTTCTCGTTGCGCGGCATTTTCACTTAAGCTCACCGATACACAATCAGCCCCTATGCGACGCAGGCCGTGTGCTGTTTGTCTCCGGGGAATTCGACTTAATCGCGCGACCCGAAGATGTTGAGGAAGTTCATGGAAAATGGCGCGGCTCGGAGCTGCTGCGCGTGCCGCAGGGACACTTCGGCTATCGCATGTTGCGCGAAACAATCGCGCGATTGAGGGAACGCGGATTATAAATCTCGCTCGTGCGTCTAATTTCGCGAATTGGACTGAGCCGACTGGATTCCAAGAAATTCCAGACTTGGTCCGAGATCGCGAAACGCGGCTTCTGCGAGAACATTGTGGCCTTCGACCGAAGCATGCCAACCATCGATCGGGTGGAGCAGTTCAACCCGACTCAGGTTAGCTGTCGCCAAGGCATCCGAATATTGCAAATGCACATTGGAGTTCTCAGCAACTTCGCCGTTCAAATCCCTCACCATCGCGCGCAACTCCTCGTTCACCATCCCTGCAAGCCGAATCAGATTGGCGCGGTATGCTGGCCGGAAGGATCTCAAGTATTTGTACGTAGTTTGCAGATGCGGATAGCGAGATGCGTCGTTCGCCCGCAGGCGCTCTGCGATTTCACGCCCTCGAAAGTATGACCCGAAATTAACGAGACCATACACGACGATTGCGATCCGGTGATGCTGCGTGCGGGCACGACCAATCAACCGATGGATCTGTCGCGCGAAATTTTCTCGGAAACGCCGGCTGAGTTGATGCAAACGGTTCTCGGGCTGCTCAAGCTCCGCGGGACCGCACCGCCACGCCCAATCAACGTTGTTGTGTCCGATCGAGATCAGCGTCAAATCGGGAAAACGTTTCATCGTCAGCAAGTCGCCAATTTGCCCGGAGAAATTGCGCGTCCGAAGAATTCTTCGGAAAAAATCCTGCCGTTGGCCTTCGTGATCGACGAGCGCGCCGATGCCAGCGCATTCAATTGCAACAAATGGAGTGAACTTCTCGAGTCTTTTCGAAACGCTCTGAATCCCCGCTGGCGCCGCGTTAGTGTCGAGAAACCAGTTATTGCCGCGGCAACTGCGGGCGCGCCAAAACGTGCCCAAGATCGATGAGATGTAGACTCCTGTGCAAACGCTGTCGCCGACCATGGCGACATGTGGCAGACGCGCGATCAACTCATTCCAGCTAATCTCCTGATTCCGGTAAGCCAGGTAGTCAGAATGCAGTGGTGACGACGGTTTAGAGATCCGTCTCAGAACCTCCCCACCAATCACCCGAACAGGCCTCCTCATGAGTTCCGTCAGTTGGTCCCGAAAGCTCTCGGGGTTGATGGAAATTGTCACTATCCCATCTTTCAGTCCAACCAATCCATCGTTTCGAGCAAGCGACGGAACTCCGAGTTGTCCGTCGACAGGGCAGGTAACCATTCGCCGATTGGTTCGCGTTTCCACCACCCTTTCTCGCCGATTGGAGCGAATTGATAACGATAGAGTCGCGCCCGAATGTAATGAGGTGGCGCATCCGGGAACGGATTGTTTGCGAGGAGTGACAACGTGCCGGGATCGTTATACAGAAGTTTCCAAACAAAATGCAGTGTCCATGGATACTCGGCGGGTGAAGCCATGGCAGCGAACCAGATTTGCCAGTCGATCCGCGGTTGGTATGGCGCAACCAAGGGCGGCCTGCGATTTGGGTCACCCGGCTTGGCTTTAAACTCGTATTCCTTCCACTTCGTGTCGCCGGTGATGATTGGATCGTCTGTGCCCTCAAAGATAATTTCGTCGCGTTCGCGCCCAACCGTACCGAACGCTCCGTAGGTATTCACGAGATCGAGCGGATCGAAGGAAGAGTTCATGAGCTGACGCGCGGAAATCATATTCGCGACCGGCGCGATGCTTAGCCAAGTCACCAACATGGCCAGGGCAACGGAAAGACCGAAGTGAATTCGAGAAGGCTCAGTCTCGGATGTTCGCCGCCCAAACCCAGCGGGAAGAATACGGCGCCAGAAGGAATCGTCGAAACAGGCAAGGAACGGAATGATGGTGACGTAGTTCAGAAAAGATAGATTGCCGCTAATAATGAGAATGAGCTGGAAACTAACGAGTAATAGACCGGCGATGTGGCGCAGGCGACGTGGCCCAAACGAAAACCATGGCACGATCAGTTCGATGAAATGGTTCCACAGCGTTCCCAGCTTATGAAACCAGTGCGGCGCGAAATGCAGATAACGACTGATCAGGTTCGGTATTGGCTGCGTCTCGTAATGATAATAGAGGCAGGTGAGATCGCGCCAGCAGGAGTCGCCCCGCAGTTTGATGAGGCCGGCGCCGACCATGATACGAAAACCGAGCCAGCGAAAGAGCCACACGACGAGCAATGGCGGAGGACGATTTGGAAATGGGCGCACGTCGAGCAATGGGCATAGAAAAATCGATAGGAAGCCAGTTTCCAGAAGTTGCGTTTCCCATCCGTAGCCGTACCAAATTTGCCCGATGTGCACGATTGACACGTACATCGCCCAGAGAATGGCGAGCACGATGGCGTTGGCGTAACCGGCCAGGACCACGAGTGAGATGGCCAGACCGGTCCAGGAGAAAATGAGCAGCGCGCGATCAGAAATACCGAACCAAAAGAATGTGGGGACATGCAGCATCGCGCCCGCGCGCGAACCAAAATGCGTTTGCAGGAGTAATAGGAATTTATCGGCTGGGGTCAGCCCATGTTGACCGATGAGTGGAACCAGTTGCATGGCCGCGACAAGAAAGGCGATGGCATAGACGAAGCCGAGCAGGCGTAGAATCATGAAGCGGGTGATTTGGTAATCGTTTCCGCCGGCGAAAAGTTGCCGGAATTTTTCCTGGCTGATCACAGATGCCATGAGAGCAACGATGAATGACGAGGATAATGCCAACAATTACTCGAGACCGACGCGCTTGAGGATAGAAATGAAACCGGGATGGGAGCGAAGCGACTTCCAGCGGGGATCGACTTTAAGAAGAGTCACCCACACATCCCGTTTGTCACAAGCTTTGTTCAACCACGATATGGCTTCTTCCTCCTGACCCAACCCGTGGTAAACCAGTGCGATATCGGCCGGCGGGATGTAATGCGGACTGGTTTTCAGCTCGTCCAGAATTGCTTGCGCTTTCGCGGTGTCGCCAGCCACTGCTTCAACATAACCGATCGAAGCGATTGCTTCCGAATTCCCATGTGAGAGTTCTTTGGCTTTGGTCAATTCCGCGATCGCTTCGGGGTATCTCCGCTGCTCGGTGTAAATCTTTCCGAGTTCTTGGTGGCTGACCCAGAAATTCGGATCGAGATCGATTGCCTTTTGGAATTTAGCAAGAGCCTGCTCGTTCCGACCGGCATGCTGAAGCATCATTGCTTCGAGCGCGCCGTAGAGGAGAAAAAAAGGATCCAATTCCCGGGCGCGCGCGATTTCGGCAATAGCCTGGTCGTGGCGTCCCAGGTCTGACAAAACGTGGGCGAGGGCGTAATGGCCGTGCGCCGAGTTTGGATTAACCGCGATGGCACGTTGCGCTTCTTTTTCACCTTCGGCCCAATCCCAATCGTACCAAATGAGACAGAAGGAAAGCGAAGCATGCGCTTCCGCCAGCATTGGATCAATGGCCAGGGCTTTTTGCGCTGGCCCGCTGTGAATTCCCATGCGCAGGGGAAGTTTCGGCTGGTCACCCAGAGCTTTGCTGATTTCCAAGGCACATCGAACCGGTGCGTCGGGACTTGTGAAGAACACAAGCGCCATTCCGTCGCCACTTGGCAGTCGCGTAAGTTTGTCCGCTGCTTCCGCGGCGCGAAATTGTTCGGTACTTCGGACAATTTGATTGAGCTCGCGCAGCAGTTCACTCTGTTCGTTCGTCAGCAGCTTTGACGACCCAACAATGTCTATGAATAGGACATGTGCGATCTCCAGTCGAAGATCGGGGTTTAATTCAGACATAAGACCCGATCATGTTGTTAACCAAAAAATTCCCAACTCTCAACGTCGAAGGCCGAACAAAGAAAATGCCACGGGGCGAGTCGAACTCCTGACCACCTCCGAAAGCTTTCGCAGCTGCCCTACCGCTGTAGATGATAAATAGCAATTGTTTGGTTACCGTGTTCTAAAGGTTTTGCTTGTGTTCCGAACTGTTCCTGTGTAAGAGTGGTATTGCATGGGAGTTGCCGAGAGGTTTGACAAATGAGTTTGAAACAAGAACAAGCAGGTTTGAGCACGAAAAGTGTCAAAGAAATGTCCAAGCGGCGATCGAAGTCCGACGTGCGCTATTGGCTCTTCTCGATCTTTCGCCCCAGTTACACCGTGAGAGGCACGAAGCGTTGGGTAGGGCATTGGGCAGTGAAGGTTCAATACGGTGGGCGGCGCGAGACAATACCACTGGGAACAGCGAACAAGACCGTGGCAGCTGCAAAAGCGAAAGAGTTTTACCTTTGCTTGCAATCGAGCGGCTGGGATGAGGCTCTACGCAAGTTCAAGCCGAAATCGCGTTGGTCGGCTGCATCGATTACGACGGTCGGCGACTTTCTCGGGGCAGTAGAATCGGTATGGA